>MHER01000059.1:266-5539 GCA_001805205.1 Nitrospirae bacterium RIFCSPLOW2_12_42_9
ATCGCGCGACAGCGCTTTCGCACTTCTTCCCGCCAGGCGGAAGACAGAGTAACTTCCAGTTCTGAGTCGAGGCTTTCGATGAGTTTTTCGGCTACGAAAGCACGTGCTTGCGGCGAAAGAGAAAGGACTTCTGCTATTATCGTTTCTATGGTTGTTTTCATAGGAGTATTATATACTGGTACTAAGTAGACGTCAATATGTTGTGGTAATTTTTTTATGGTAATTTTTAATAAGCTAATCACATTAGCAGTGAGTCCATACGATATTTGTGTGAAGAACTTAATTGAAGCTCCCTGCAGCAAGCTGCAGGGATTGCGCTCGCTATGCATTTTCAACAGAAACAATATTTCCTGGTACAAATTTGCGGCTGGTTTACGAATTGGTATCATAACAAATTCCACGAGGTCAGGAGGTCTCAGATTGAATTTGTCTGAGGAAAGTGTTAGATTAATATGCACATATGGATGATTCCCTCCTGATTATACCCCTCGGTGGTGCCGGCGAAATCGGTCTCAATATGACCGTTTATCAATCCGGTGATGATATTATCGTTGTTGATGCCGGTTTAATGTTCCCGGAAGAAGAGATGCTCGGTGTTGATGTTGTTATACCGGATATTACATATCTTACAGAGAACCGGGAAAAGGTACTGGGCATATTTATCACACACGGACATGAGGACCATATTGGCGCCCTGCCTTACCTGCTGAAAGAGATAAACATACCTGTTTATGGTACTCCGCTTACCCTCGGATTAATCTCAGAAAAGCTCAAAGAGCATGAGATATATGATAAAAGTATACTTATACCTGTAAGACCGAGGGATGTTATTAATATCGGGACATTTTCTGTTGAATGCATCAGGATAACGCATAGTATTGTGGATGGAATTGCACTCGGCATAACTGCTCCTGCGGGCCGTATTATTCATACAGGGGATTTCAAGATTGATCAGACACCGGTAGACGGAGAGTTGATGGACCTCCATAGGTTTGGTGATTACGGAGATATGGGAACACTTGTACTGTTGTCTGATAGTACAAACGTTGAGAAGGAGGGATATTCTCTTTCCGAACGGGAGGTCGGCAGGGCCTTTGAGGAGATATTTTTAACTTCAAAAAAGAGGATTATTATAGCGACCTTTGCCTCGAACATACACAGGATACAACAGGTCATAGATGTTGCTTCTAAATTTGAGAGAAAGGTTGTTTTAAACGGAAAGAGTATAATTAATAACTCAAGAATCGCTGTGGAACTGGGATACCTGAGATATCCTCCAACTGTAATGGCAACAATGGATGACCTGTATACATTGCCTGATGATAAGATTGTAATAGTAACCACAGGCAGTCAGGGAGAGCCAATGTCATCTCTATCACGGATGGCAATGGATGATCACAAGCAGATAAAGGTCAAAGAGGGTGACACAGTTATCCTATCTTCGAGGTTCATTCCGGGTAATGAACGTGCTATCGGGAGGGTGATTAACCACTTGTTTCGCAGGGGTGCAAATGTATTCTATGAGCAGGTATCTGATATACATGTGTCAGGACATGCCTGCCGCGAAGAACAGAAGATGATGATCAACCTTGTAAGACCAAAATACTTTATCCCTATACATGGGGAGTACAGGCATCTTGTATATCATGCACGATTAGCAGAAGGCCTTAATATCCCAAAGGAGAATATCTTTATTCTTGAAAATGGCGATGTTGCCAAATTTACAAATGAAGGCGGGGTCAAAGAGAAGAAGGTAGCTTCAGGAAGGGTCTTTGTAGATGGAAAGAGCATAGGGGATGTGGGCAGTATAGTCTTAAGGGACCGCCAGCATCTTGGAATGGATGGTGTGATTATAGTGTTATTAGGATTAGAAAAGAGCACCTCAAAGATAATAGTGGGACCGGAGATTATATCCCGCGGATTTATCTATGAAGAAGAGGCAAAGGATATAATGGAGGAATTAAAGAAGATTGTCCTCACTGTGCTTGAGGAGATGGACCAGGAGGTCAAGCAGGAATGGATATTAGTCAAAGAGCGGGTAACCGGCTCTCTTAAGAGATACATTAAAAAGAGGATGGAGAGGAGGCCCATGATCATACCTGTAATCATTGAGGTATAATATTCAATTATGAATAAAAGAAAGAAAGAAGTAAAGAAGGGTTGGACCGGAGAGATCAGAGGGCTTGTCTATATAGCCATATCTCTAATTCTATTTGCAAGTCTTATAACATACAGCCCTGATGATCCTTCTCTTAACTCTGTATCAACTAAACCGGTTATAAATAACGTAGTGGGACTTCTTGGTTCGTATCTGTCTGATATCCTTTTCTCATTGTTTGGCAGTGCTGCGTATCTCTTTTCAATTGTTTTATTATTTACAGGCTGGAAGAGGTTGAAAGGTGAGGAAAACCCCCTGAATCCAATCAGGATTATTGGCTTCATCTTGCTCTTTTTAGCCATCCCAACCTTTTTACAAATACACTTTGAACGCATATTTGTATCCATAAACGGGGGCATACCTGCCGGTGGACTCTTAGGGAGTATATTATCTTCCGCATTATTTGGATGTTGTGCGGTATTTGGTACGCATGTAATAACCTTTACATTAGTTTTAATCTCCATTGTCCTTGCTACAGGGGTTGCCCCTCACCGCATGGCCAATTCCATTTGGGATGGGCTCAACAAGATATTTTCATTTATAAAGGGAGTAATATTATGGAAGAGAAATAAAAAAGAATATGTCATGGAAGCATATAATGATGAAGATGAAGATATAGCTTCTGAACAACTGATTGAGGCAAATCCTTTATCAATACCTTCTATTGTTGATCAACCAAGGATTGTAGAAAAGATATCTTCTGAAAAGATCCCGCCGCATCAGGAGCACTTTGAGTTTATGGATATTACTCCTGATGGGACGTATAAGCTTCCTCCACTGGCTATATTAAGTGACCCTCCCCCGGCCACAAGTAATGTAAATAAAGAAGACCTTTTGATGAACTCCAATATACTTGAAAAGAAACTACTCGACTTTGGTATTGATGGTCAGATAGTGCAGGTCCATCCAGGGCCTGTAATAACTATGTATGAGTTTGAACCGGCCCCTGGTGTTAAATTATCGAAGATAGTAAATCTTTCAGATGATCTCGCATTAGCCATGAAATCCGGGAGTGTACGGATAGTGGCTCCAATACCCGGTAGATCTACAGTGGGGTTAGAAGTGCCGAATAATGAGAGGGAAGATGTATATTTAAAAGAGATTATATCATCAGAGGCTTTCAGATCCGCTAAGTCGAAGCTCACCCTCGCACTCGGCAGGGATATCTCAGGAAATCCAGTGGTTGCTGATCTGACGAAGATGCCTCACCTGTTAGTAGCAGGCGCTACCGGTTCCGGTAAGAGTGTAGCACTTAACAGCATGATCTCAAGTTTACTCTTTAATGCCGCACCTTCCGACCTCAAGATGGTTATGATAGATCCAAAGATCTTGGAACTATCGACTTATGAGGGTGCCCCGCACCTTCTGACACCTGTCATAACACAGCCTAAAGAGGCATCATGGGTTTTGCAGAAACTTGTGGAAGAGATGCAGAAGAGATACCGTATCCTGGCTGAAAAGGGGGTCAGGAATATAGATGGATATAATAAGATAGTCGAGGCAGCAGATGCCCTTCCCTATATCGTTGTTATTATTGATGAGCTTGCAGATCTTATGATGACTGCACAACGAGAGGTAGAGGATTCCATAGCAAGGCTTGCCCAGATGGCACGGGCAGCGGGCATCCACCTGATTGTAGCAACCCAGCGCCCCTCTGTTGATGTACTTACCGGTGTTATAAAGGCAAATTTCCCGGCACGGATATCTTTCAAGGTGTCTTCCAAGATTGACTCGAGGACCATCCTCGATGCCAATGGTGCAGAGAATCTGCTGGATAAAGGGGATATGCTTTTCCTGCCGCCGGGTACATCTAAACTATCAAGGATACACGGCGCCTTCATAACCGAGGCAGAGGTGAGGAAAGTGGTTGATTATATCAGGATGCAGGGTAGTCCTGATTACAGTTATAAGATTCAGCAATCTTCAGATGACAGCGAGGTGAATGTTGAACGTGATGAGTATTACCAGCAGGCACTCGATTTAGTCCTTTCATCCGGGCAGGCATCCATATCACTTATACAGAGGAGGCTTCGTATCGGATTCAACCGGGCAGCACGTCTTGTGGAGTTGATGGAAGAGGATGGTTATGTTGGACCTGCGACAGGGGGGAAGCCCAGGGAGGTGATAAAGGGGAAGGATGTTCAATTTTGAAGATAAGATTAGGAATACTCATCTCTTTATTTCTATTAATAACCTTTCCATATGAAGGACACAGCAAGGCCGGCCCTGATGAAGTAATAACCAGATTAAAATCAACATACAGTAATGTAAAAGATCTTACTGCTGATTTTACACAGAAAAGCATTATTAAAGGGTTTGGCGAGAAGGTCTATAAAGGCCGGATGTATCTGAAAAAACCCAAAATGGTAAGATGGGATTATTCAAATCCTGCAAAACAGAATATTTTTATCAAAGATGAGAAGGTCATTCTTTATATGCCTGAGGAGAAGCAGGCAATTGTTCAAAACCTGACAAACCACCCGGATGCTGAACCTGCCATGGGATTATTATCAAATATTGAGACATGGGAGGAACAATTTACAGTGACCGGAGGAGATGTCATTGGAAATGTTATTAACCTGACACTCCTTCCAAAATCAATGTTACTTTTTGACAAGGCACTGGTTGAGGTTGACAAAGAGACATTCTATATAAGTAAACTTACTCTTTTTGAAAAGAGCGGTAACATGGTCTCTTTTAATTTTTCAGGTATAAAAACCAACAGCAGTCTCAGGGATAAGTTGTTTGATTTCAGGATACCAAAAGGTGTTGAGGTACTTGAGTATTAAAGTAAATAACAAATTCATAGGTCAGGGAATAGAAGGTCAGGCTTCCAGCCTGACAAAATATTGCTATTGTCTATCGCATTTTAAAAACAATGATCATAGCTGAGGATATCAGGAAAGAATTCAGGTTAAAGGGGGGTGCTGTTGTAGAGGCAGTTAAGGGTGTATCCTTCCATGTTAAACAGGGTGAGATATTTGGTTTTTTAGGGCCGAATGGTGCAGGTAAGACGACAACAATTAATATTCTCTGTACACTCCTGCGACCTACAAGCGGCAGGGCAATATTAAATGGTCATGATGTGGTAAAACAACCTCATGTGGTGAGGAGC
>MHER01000059.1:5566-7217 GCA_001805205.1 Nitrospirae bacterium RIFCSPLOW2_12_42_9
AGCCTGGACGAGCGTCTTACCGCGTGGGAGAATCTCGAATTCCACGGGATGATCTACGGGATGTCCAGATCACATCGAAGGGATCAGATCGAGAAAATACTTTCGATGGTAGAATTAGATAAGCGTAAGAATGACATAGTCAGCACGTTTTCAGGAGGGATGAGGCGGAGACTTGAGATAGCCCGCGGCCTTTTGCATATACCTAAGATACTGTTTCTTGATGAACCGACGCTTGGGCTTGATCCTCAAACGAGAAGCCACATATGGAGTTATCTGCATAAATTGAGAGAAGAGGGCAATATAACGATCTTTTTAACCACTCATTACATGGAAGAGGCTGAGAACTGTGACTCTATAGCTATAATAGACTATGGAGAGATAGTGGTCCTGGGGAGCCCGGAGGATTTAAAGAAACGGGTAGGCGGAGACATAATAAATCTGCAGACAAGGGACAACAAGAGGGCAGAGGAATTTGTTAAGAGGGTGTATGGATATGATGTCAGTAATAGTGGGGGTGCTATATCCTTTGAGGTAGAGCGCGGTGAAGAGTTTCTCCCATCTTTTATAAAGAGTACAGACTTCGAGATAAATTCTGTAGGTGTGAGGCGCCCAACACTTGAAGATGTGTTTCTGAAACTTACAGGGCATGCCATACGGGAGGAGTCGGCAGATGGTATGGAGACAATCAGGGCACATGTCAGGATGAAAAGGCGTGGCTGAAGAAGCAGAGCAGGGTGGGTAATTGAAGATGTCAAACAATCTAATGGGCATATATACAATATGGCTCAGGGACCTAAGGAGGTTCCGCAGGGATAAATCAAGGATTATTGGTGCAATTGTACAGCCGGCACTCTTTCTGATATTCCTTGGCACCGGCCTCTCGAGAGGCCTTACAATTACGTTCCAGAGTGGTGATCACCCCGGCTATCTTATCTTTATATACCCTGGTATTATAGGGATGACCCTTCTTTTTACTTCGGTGTTTTCTGCCTTATCTATTGTATGGGACAGAGAGGTGGGGTTCCTTAAGGAGGTTATGGTTGCACCAATCTCACGATGGGCTGTTGCAATCGGTAAGTCATTAGGAGGCGCTACTGTTGCAACAATTCAGGGGATCCTTATGCTAATTTTTGCACCGATAATAGGTGTTAAACTTGGGGTAGGGATAATAGTTACTATTATTCCGATCATGCTGTTTCTTGCAATATCCCTGACCTCTATGGGGATTGTGGCTGCTGCATATATGAACTCAATGCAGGGTTTTACAATTGTAATGAATTTTATAATGCTGCCTATGTTTTTCCTGAGCGGCGCCATGTTCCCGATCTCAAAGTTACCACTCTGGATGGCTATTCTGGTCAGGATAAATCCTTTAACCTACGGTGTTGATTTGCTGAGGATGGCCACTATGGCACAAGCCCATTTCTCACTCATTACAAATTTAAGTGTTACAGGTGCATTTGGATTAATAATGACAGCCTTTGCAGTTGTACTATTTTCAAGACAGGAATAAGATATAGATTGATGCTGAAAAATGCCCATTTTATAGTTATAAAGAAACAATCATGTTACATGTTAACACAAAGGACAATGAAAATGGGCGTAGACGTAGGGACAGACCTTTAGGTCTGTCCAACAGGAAAGGGACAAA
>MHER01000059.1:7299-7817 GCA_001805205.1 Nitrospirae bacterium RIFCSPLOW2_12_42_9
GCACTGAAAGAGCTGGGACAGAGGTTTGATTTCAAGGGGAGTAAGAGTGAGATACTACTTGATGAAAAGAACAAAGAGATTTCGGTGGGCTCTGATGATGAATACAAGCTAAAAAGCGTGCTTGATATCCTTCAGTCAAAATTAGTTAAACGCGGGATTTCCCTGAAGGCGCTGACTTACGGAAAGATAGAGCCGGCTCTCAGCGGAACTGTAAGGCAGAAAATATCACTCCAACAGGGGATACCTTCTGAGAAGGCAAAGGAGATTGTCAGGGTGATCAAGGATTTGAAACTTAAAGTACAGAGCCAGATACAGGGTGATCAGGTACGGGTAACAGGTAAGAATAAAGACGACCTGCAGGCAGTGATCAAACACCTTCGTGAGAAAGACTTCGGCATAGACATGCAGTTTACGAATTACCGGTAATTGTGATAGAAATGAAACAATCATGTTACATGTTAACACAAAGGACAATGAAAATGGGCGTAGACGTAGGGACAGACCTTTAGGTCTGTCCA
>MHER01000060.1 GCA_001805205.1 Nitrospirae bacterium RIFCSPLOW2_12_42_9
AAGTATTGCGTCCCCCCCCTAACCCACTGCCTGCCTTTTTATGCCTTTTTACTCCATTTCATTCCACTTTGCCCCACCGAACTCAAGTATACACATCCAAAATTCCTTGTCAAGAGGGAAAATAGAAAAAAATATAGAAAATATCAGAAGTTAGGTTAATGGAAACTGCTGTGGATAATTATACATTATATTGTGGAAAAAGGTTAGAAATATTCTATATGTAGGAGGCAATAAAGAGGGTTAATATCTTACCTCTATTAAATACACTCCATGGGAAGGGGCGATCTGACCCGCACAACGTCTGTCTTTTTTTCCAATGAGAGTTTTTATGTCTGATGGCTTAATCTTTCCCCTTCCAACATCGATTAGGGTACCTACAATATTCCTTACCATATGCTGCAGATATGACCTTGCCTCCAAGGTGAATATGATAAGAGTGCTGCCACAGGGAATGATAGATTCCGAAACAAGTTCGGCATGACATAAAGAGGGATTTACAGATGATAAGAGAAAGAGTGGGCTGATACCTTTTTTGTATGATATTGAAGTGATTTCAAGCCTGTTCAAGGTTCTAACCGGTGACCTGGCACTGCATTCAGAAGCCCTGAAGGATGAGAAGTCGTGTGTCCCGGTCATATATTCAGCGCCCTTTTTCATTAAAGTTATATCGAGGTGTTGTTTAACTTGATAGACATAATTTCTTATAAACGGCGAAATCTGATCATGATTTAATATTATATACTGATATATCTTTGACTTAGCACTATGCCGTGCATGGAACTCTTCTGCAGCATACTCAGCACTCTTGACGAGGATATCATCAGGGAGCAATGAATTAATAGCCTTTACCCATGACGTCTCTTTAAGTTTTAATGTGGTTTTGAAATTTGCTGCTTGTCCTATTGCATGGACACCTGCATCAGTACGGCCTGCGCCACTTACTTTAGCGGGTTTCTTTGTGATTTGTGTAAGGACATCTTCTATTGTTCCCTGTATTGTCTGAAGGGCTGCCTGTCTCTGCCAGCCGTGATAGTTTGTTCCGTCGTATTCAAGGAGGAGTCTTATATTATATGTCATGATAAAATTACCGGGCAGAGATATTTGCTGCCTCTTTGGGATAGGCTAAAGATGAGGTGGACTGTATATACTTAATTATCCCATCAAGGATTGCTTCTGCGATTTCCTGACGGTATTTACTCTTTCCGAGTCTTTGTTCTTCCTCACGGTTGCTGATGAATGAGATCTCTGCAAGTATGCTTGGCATCCTCGCATTAACGAGAACATAGAATGGCGCCTGTTTTACTCCGAGGTTATTGATCTTATAATCCGGTTCCAGGTTTTCGATTAGATTCCCCTGCACATAATGAGCAAGTCTCAGGGACTCATCTTTCTTAGCAGTGGTAAGGAGGTCGGTCAGTATTAACTGCAGCTCGTTTAAAGATTTTTCTGTTGCACTGTTCTCACGCATTGCAGTATCCATTGCCTCTCTGTTCGTTGCCCTTCCTAACAGATATGTCTCTGCACCGCTTGCACCCTCTCTCCTGCTTGAATTGGCATGTATGGATATAAACAGATCTGCATCCTTTTTATTGGCGATTGCAGTCCTCTCCTCAAGCGGGATAAAGATATCGGTCTCCCTTGTCATTACCACATCTGCCCCGATCTTATCCTTTATAAGACGTTTCAGACGAATCCCCACATCGAGCACTATATCCTTTTCCTTCAGGCCTTTTTTACCAATTGCGCCGGGATCCTTTCCACCATGCCCGGGGTCAATAACTATTGTTGGTGTTTTGGCTGCACTTGATTTTTGAGGAGGACTATGAGGAACTTGCTTATCGGAGACCTCCTTATAAATGTCAACCACAAGCCTGTCAGGGGATGTAAGAAGGAATATCTTATAATTTGCCTTACCTGTCAGGTCAACGACTACACGAACAGTCTGTTTATCATTCTGGGCTGCCCTTACCTGTTTTACCAGGCCATTTTCTATATCAACAGACGGGATGCTGCCAACAATGAAGGTGTTTTCAAGATTTATATATAATCTGTCAGGGTCTGGCAGGTATTTATCAGTGTATGTAGTTGGATTGCTTAGATCGAGGACTATTCGTGTGTAATCAGACGCAGGCCAGTATCTGACATTATTTAAGATTATGGATGGAGTTGAAGCGGGTTCGCCAGGCACAGGACTGATGACCTGGAGTGATAATACATTTAGTGCCAGAAAGAATACTGTATGGAGCCAGCATCTCCGCATGTGTTATTATTTAACGTAAAAACATCACAATGTCAACTCATTGAAATAGAGCTTGCCCTGCAAGGGAATTAGCTAAAGCGGATTTCAGCGTCGTAATATCTCACGAGGATGGTGAGATTAGACGCTGCCCTCGGAGGCGGGCAGGACGCCCGCCGAGAATGAGCGGAAGCTAATTCCCTTGCAGGGCAAGCTCTATTCAGGACATATAATGATAGTTACCCGTATACTATTTTATTTTCCTTGAATGTAATGTGTTCATATTGTAACATTAGTGCACCTTTATTCCTATGTACTCCAATTTTATAATGAGCTTTATCCCTTTATTTGTGGCCTTTGATGCTATAGGCATACTCCCAATCTACATGTCACTTACCCAGGATATGGATTCCAATGTAAAAAAGAAGGTTCTCACACATTCTATAATTACTGCCACTGCCATTACTGTAATCTTTTTATTTGTTGGTAAGGGGATATTTATGATCCTCGGCATCACTATCTCGGATTTTCAAATAGCAGGTGGACTCATACTCCTGGTAATTGCGATTACAGACATAATATTCTCACATCAGATGAGCAGAAAACCTCATCCGTCTGTTGGTACCGTTCCGATTGGAACACCATTGATTGCCGGGCCGGCCTCACTAACTACGTTGATTATGCTTAATGATATCTTCGGAATATCTATGACCATTTTCTCCCTTGTTGTAAATCTTATAATAGTCTGGATAATATTTTCATTTTCCAATCGAATACTCTCCTTCCTTGGTGAGGGAGGGGCAAGGGCGACATCAAAGGTTGTGTCACTCTTTCTTGCAGCAATCGCTGTGATGATTATAAGGCGGGGGATAGAGGGGACCCTTGGAATCTATTAAATGCGATTCAAGCTTACAGTGAAGATAGTTACAGTACTATTTGTATCATTTCTTTACTGGATCTCTGCCTATTCTATCCCACAAGAGGAGGGGAGATTAGTAGGTATACCAAGTATTCCCCCTCCCTTGATGGGAGGGGGTGAGGGGGAGGGTCAGAAAGGGGAGGGTGAACAGAAGGGATTTTCGGATGAAAAAGCAAGGTATAATAATGTAGATTTCTATAAAGAAGGTCTTGTGAATCCCGGCTCAAAGGTTCCAAGCTCCCATGTTTCTTCTATCGCATGGTTAGGCGAGGGGAAGATTGCCTGTGTCTGGTACGGCGGAAGCAGGGAAGGGGCTATGGATGTCAAGATATATTTTTCATTATTTGATGAAAACACCGGTGTATGGTCAGAGGGAAATGTAATCGTCTCACGTGAATCGAGTTCCGATGAGCTTGGCCGTTATGTAAGGAAGGTCGGCAATCCTGTAATATTCAGTGATTCATCCGACAGGTTATGGCTTTTCTATGTCACAATCACAGTTGGCGGCTGGTCAGGGAGTTCATTAAATTATAAAATATCTTATGATCATGGAAAGACATGGACTCCTTCTAAGAAATTGTTACTGAGCCCCTTCTTTAACCTGAGTAATCTCGTCAAAAATAAGCCTATGTTACTCGATGGCGGAGGATTCCTGTTACCCATCTACCATGAGTTTATTAATAAGTATCCGGAGATGTTAATGGTGATTCCGGATGGAGATGCTGTGCAATATAAAAAATGGCGTATTGGCTTTAAAAAAGGACTGTTGCAGCCATCAATCCTTGCATTGGATGAGAAAAGGGTTGTTGCTTATTTCAGAAATGCCGGGAAAGGTAACAAAAAGTATGTTATGGAATCAATCAGTAATGATGCCGGAATGACATGGTCAGAACCTCTGCCAACAACCCTGCCAAATCCCAATTCCGGACTGGATGTAGTATCCACACCTGAAGGGAGTGTTTTGGTTGCATTAAATGACAGCTTTAAAGACCGCTCACGCCTTGCCCTGTATTTATCAAAGGATAATGACAGGGAGTGGATAAAGATTAAAGACCTGGAAGATACACCGGGTATGGAATTTTCCTATCCATCAATAATCCGTACCCCTGATAATACTTACCACATCTCATATACATATAACCGTAGCAATATAAAGCATGTCACCTTTTCAGACATATGGTTGTTAGAAAAACTAAAAAATGATTCCTGATGATTTCTTCCCATATTTATCTGCTGCACTTATTGTAGCCTCTCTTTTCTCCATAATTGCCAACAGGATATATCCAATCTTCAGATGGGCTCCCCAATACAAGTTATTATTTTTAATAGCATCATCACTACTGGCATTGATCCCCTTTGGCGGCATTAGTGCTGCCAGGATGCTCGTTTCTTTTAACTACAGTTATTCTATGGGTTTGATCATCATACTATTGGTTACTGTAATTAAAATATTTTTTAATGTATTATTATTTAGTCACCAGGATAGCCTGTATCTTTCCATATTTAATATTGTCCTTGGAATAATACTTTATACAACATCACTCGGATTTATACCTTATGACATATATTATTATGGATACAATTTCTGGCCGCTTTTCTTTATAATATTCGTGCTTATAATTATACCGGTATTTGCAGGGAGCAGGCTTCAATGGGTTTTTATCGCTTATATATTGGGGTGGAACCTGAAACTCATACCATCTCCAAACTTCTTTGATTATTTGATAGACCCATTGCTATTTTTTATCTCAACAGGAATTGTTGTGAGCCATATGATAAAATCTGCCCGAACCACTGGGATTAATGGAGGCACATAGTTGTGAGGATTATTGATAAACTGCGTAAGGATGGTGACTTTCTATTCAGGTGGAGGAGTTATTTTCCAATAATTATTATTCCAGTAATAGTGGCAAGTTATATAGATTTTTCATACCCAGACAATTCGTACTTTCTGAATCTGCTGTGGGAACTCGGCTGTTTTACAGTTTCCCTTATTGGAATTGTCATAAGGATTATTGTTAGCGGCACTGTGCCTGAGGGCACCTCCGGCCGTAACACAAAGGCGCAGAAGGCATCGACCCTGAATACATCAGGATTGTACTCTGTAGTACGGAACCCACTCTATCTTGGGAATTATTTTATAGCCCTCGGCATTTCATTGTTGCCAAGGGAATGGTACCTGCCGGTTATTATTTCGCTTGCCTTTTTTCTATATTATGAGCGGATTATAGCAAGGGAAGAGGAGTTTCTTGAGGAAAAGTTTGGAGAAAGATTCAAGGCATGGGCAGCAATGACCTCAGTAATTATCCCTCATATCAGGGGATACCGGCGTTCACAATTATTATTCAATCTAAAGACCGCATTGAGAAAGGAGTTTCACGGGATCTTTGGTGTAATAGCCACGTTTTTTTTAATGGACCTCATTGGGGTTTATTCTGTTCAGAAGATGCTGGTGTTTAATCAATTCTGGATATATTTCTTTCTGGCAGGTTTATTGTTTTATATTATAATGATGATCCTTAAGAAAAGGACAAAGATACTAAGAGTCGAAGGCAGATAAACAAAACTACCGAACACCACTCACGATTCCGTTATCTTAATGCTTCCTTTTTTATCTCAACAGGAAGTAAGAAGCTCAGGTCTATATGTTCTGATGCAGAGAGAACCTCTATCCCCACTAACTTACCCTGTGCATCTATATCAACAGTGATGTCCTCATCTACATCTTTACAAATCACCTTTTCTGCTTCACCTAATTTAAGGTAAAGTATATCGTATTTCTGGTCATAACTAATCCTCACTTTTCACCTCCCATTTCCCATAATATACTTTGGCTGTTATTACTACTATATCTTCATTTTCCATAACATATATGACCACAACCTTTTTCTGGGGATAATATTTCCCCAACCATTCCTTGCCATAATCAAAAACTATTTCTTTTCCTTTTCTTCCCTTCTTTGCCTGAACTTCAATACCTTCCTGTAAAACTCTAAGGATTTCTTCTCTTGTAGTTCCTCTCTGGATTGCCCGTTCTATTGCATGGTCAATAATTATAATATTCATTCCGCACCTTTTATTTTGAATATCTTACCATATATGTATATAACACTCAATTTGCTGGAATAATAAAATCGTTTTTGCCTGAAAAGCTTGACCTAATCGTGTGATTAGTCCATAGTACAATTACTATACAATATAACTTCAGACCCTTTAATTGCAAAATAGAAAGTCAAAGTGGTCTGGAAAAAGCAGTAGATATTTAACTGATATCCGGAATACAAGGTTTAGAGAAAATGATAATTAATGTAGAGTGTTATTCAGGATATAAGGCAAGTGAACGACCCGTATCGTTTACTATAGATGGCAAGAAATTT
>MHER01000061.1 GCA_001805205.1 Nitrospirae bacterium RIFCSPLOW2_12_42_9
TCATAAGGGTGTACTGGTGGGGCATCATTTTCCGCATTTTGGCTCGATAGCAAAGAAATATTTTAAAAGAAGTATCCAGTTATCCCGTGTCGTCAGGAAGAGGAAGAGGATGTCGGGGGCCCATGCCTCTCTTATCAGGACACTCATCACTCTCATTGCCCTGACAAGTTTTCTGAGCACTTCCGCAGTGTTGCTCGGCCCAAAATATATTTTCATACCCTCAAGCCTCTTTGCGATATTTCTTATAGGTAATATTGGACTCTTCTCATTTATCTCCAGGGAAAAGGGATTCTCTTTTATGCTGATCTCCATATTTTATGAATATTTCTTTTCACTTGTCATAGGGATAGGCGGGATTGTAGGTGTAGTTTTAAAGAGGGAGGGGTGAGGGGGAGATTATGAAGCCTTATCAACTTTACAGGTTATTTACCGGTAATAAGGATATGCCCAATTATCTCATCTTTCATGTGACATCCATATGTAACTCCAAATGCATCACATGTTTTAACTGGAAGAACCTGAATAAGAAAGACGAATTGACCCTCGCTGAGATAGAAAAGATATCAAAACATATGACACATATTGAATATCTTACACTCGGAGGGGGAGAGCCATTTTTAAGAAAAGACCTTTCAGAGATCTGCAAGGTGTTTTATACGAATAACAGTGTCCGTGCCTTCAGCATCCCGACGAACGGATTATCACCGGATGTGGTCAAAAAGACAACGGAAGAGATACTCAAAGGATGTCCCGATGCCCTTGTGCGGGTCAGTCTCTCAATAGACGGCATAGGTGAACTCCATGACCATATAAGGGGGATAAAGGGTAATTTTGAGAAGATATGGGAGACGCACAACAGTCTCCAGGATCTTAAAAAAGACTATAAGAACTTAGGGATATTGGCGGCTACAACCTTTTGCAAGCATAATCAGGATAAAGCTATAGAGATCTACAGGTATATTAAAAAGGAGATGAAGATTGACCAGTATAATATTAATTATATAAGGGGGGATGCCAGGAATCCTATCATGAAAGATGTGGATATAGAAAAATATGAAGAATTGATTAATTATATTGAGATAAACATGACCCAAAAAGATAATACATATATTGACAGACTGCTTGATCTTCTCCCTATTTTGACGAGGAGGGAGGTACTAAGAACCTTAAGATCCGAGGAGAGGATATATGAATGTCACGCCGGCAGAAGAATGATAGTTATAGATTCTTTTGGAAAGGTCTTCCCCTGTGAGATGCTTGACGAGAAACTGGGCAACCTGAGAGATTATGATTATGATCTTAAAAAGATCCTGGAGTTAGAGAATACCCGGAGATTACTAATATTTATCAAAGATAAAAAATGTAATTGTACATGGGAGTGCGCCATACAGGATAGCATTGTGTATAATTACAAACGATACCCCTCTATCCTGAAAAAGGTAATGTTGAAATAAGAAGAATTCTTTTAGAGAATGAAGACCAACCACATTGTCTTACTCAATGGAGATCTTACGGAGGCCGGGGGAGCAGAAAGATTAACTTTTGAAGAGGCGCGGTATCTGGAGAAGAAAGGTTTTAATACCACTATATTAACCTTTGATTTCAGGAAGGAGGTGTTATTTAATCAGGCTTACAAACTGAACATTCATGTATTTGATATGAAATATAATGGCATGAATTTTGTCGTTCAGAGTATATATCGAATTATGGCCCTCAGGAAACAAATCTGGGATATAAAACCGGATCTTATCATCGCATCAAATTCGTGGGATTGTACATACCTTTATTTTGCCACCCTATTCACACCATTTCAGTATGCAACACACATTCATGGTTCAATATTCTGGTTTATCGATGACCCATTAAAATATGCCTTGATTCACAGGAAAGTATTTCATGAGATTCGCGAGTCTGTTGCAGGGCATCAAGAGTTTATACCATTAAGATTACGAATAAATTTCACGAGGAGAATGATAGCTGAATTTGCAGCCATAGCGATGTACAAGGCCGTCAGGAAGGCGGAGAAGGTATTTGTGTTATCAAATCAGATGAGATGGGAGATTAGTAGGCTTTATGACAAAGACGCAGTTGTTTTAAAAGGTGGCTTTTCCCTGGATGTTCTAAACTACAGGCCTAAACAGGATATCAAGAGAAAATTAGGGATAGAGAATAAAAAAATGATATTGAATGTGAACAGGTTGGACCCGAGGAAGAGGGTGGATTTACTAATAAAGGCCTTTGGGAAGGTGTCTGATTCTTATGATGATGTGGTCTTAGTGATTGGCGGAACAGGGAAAGATGAAAAGAAACTGAAAGTGTTGTCAGCAGAGCTGAATTTAACGAACAAGATCAGGTTTGTAGGCCATATAAAAGAGCAGGAACTCTGGGACTACTATTCCAGTTGCGATGTGATGGTGCACCCGAACTGGGCAGAATTTGCAATTGCACCACTTGAGGCATTGGCATTGAACAAAAAAGTAGTCTGGACGACTGAAATGGAGATTGATGAGACTCTGAAAGGTAATAAATATATATTTCCTGCTGATCCCACGGTAGATGATTTTGCAATAGCAATTGAGAAGGCATTAAACACAGAGATAAAAGCGAAATACTATTTAGATGTTTATACATGGGACAGGTATTGTGAAGGAATAATGAAAGAATTAGACCTGTTGGTAAAGGGATGATAGACATCTCAGTCATTGTACCAACCTTTAACAGGGCTAAAAGTCTTGAAGATACGCTCAAAAGCATATGCGAGCAGACACTTTCGTCAAACCGCTACGAGGTAATTGTTGTTGATAATAGCTCAACAGACAATACGTTCATGTTGACAGAGCAGTTTGTGAGAACATGTCCGAATATCCGTTATGTTCTTGAACATCAAAGAGGTCTTCTCTATTGCAGGCATCGTGGAGTAAAAGAATCAAGAAGCAACAATATCCTCGTATTTATAGACGATGATATTATAGCCGAGAAGAACTATCTTGAAACGATCTTGAATACATTTGAAGAGCACAATGATATTGTATTAGTAGGCGGGAAGGTATTGCCTGATTTTGAGACCTATCCACCATACTGGATCAAAGCTTTTGAGACACAGCGGGAAGGGACTTATATCCTTTCATTTCTTAGCTTGATAGACCTTGGGGAGAATGCAAATCATATTCGCTGTGACTTTGTGTTCGGTTGTAGCTTTAGTATAAAAAAAGATGCGCTTGTACACTGCGGCGGTTTTAACCCCGATTCTTTTCCATTGGACATGTTGAAATACAGAGGTGATGGAGAGACAGGTCTATGCTACAAACTGGAGAGGCAGGGGTACAAGGCATTCTATAACCCTTGGACAGTGATCAGGCATAAGGTGCCTTCTTCAAGGCTGACTATTGAATACTTCTGTAAAAGGGCATACATGGAAGGGGTGAGCTGGTCATTTACCGGCATCCGAAAAATTGGCAGAACGTCCTCATATATTACTACAGAACTTTATTTTCTGTTCTATATCTTCGCATTAGTACCCTTTGGATTATACAAGGTTGGATTGCGAAGCATTAGTTTGTTCCCTGTTTATTATAAGGTTATGCTGAATTTCTTCAAAGGTTATCGCTTTCACCGGATGGAAGTCCTTAAAGATCCGGGGCTCTTAAGTTATGTGCTGAAAGATACCTTTATGACCCTTCCTTAAAAAGTTTCGATGGTCAAGTCATTATTTCCTTCAAAGCATTGCAGACCTTTTCAATCTGTTCCTCCTTTAAGGTCAGACCGGACGGAAGATATAATCCCTGTCGTGCTATTTCTTCAGAGACAGGATAGCGCTCTCCTTTAAAGAGACCCATATTATGAAAAACCGGCTGCTCATGCATACCTAAGAAAAAGGGGCGTGTACCTATATCCCTGGCCTTTAACTCTTTTGCCAAAGATGTTGCGTCCATCCCTATATTCTTATCCAGTAGTATGCCGTACATCCAGTACACATTTTTTGCCCAAGGGCGTTCCACTGGCAATTGAATCCCTTTAATGCCGAGTAAAAGTTTTGTGTAAAGTGCAGCATTATGACGCTTGATCTCAACAAACTCATCGATACGTTCCATCTGTGCCACACCAACGGCAGCCTGGAGGTTCGTCATCCTGTAATTCTGGCCCGGTTCAGTATGGTAAAATCGCTTCTCGGGCCTGAAACATAGGTTTCTATATGCACGTGCACGCTCCGCAATGTTATCGTCATCTGTCAGTACCATACCGCCTTCACCGGTTGTGATAATCTTGTTTGCATAGAAACTAAAACATGATATCTGCCCAATGCTGCCGCATTTCCTTCCCCTGTATTCTGCACCATGCACCTCTGCTGCATCTTCTATGACATACAGGTTATATTTCCCGGCAATGGCCATTATGGGGTCCATATCCACCGGGTGACCATACATATGTACCGGCATTATTGCCCTGGTGCGTGGAGTAATCCTGGCCTCTACATGGTTCACATCCATGCACCATGTCTCCGGCTCTGCATCTACAAGCACTGGAATGCCACTATGTCTGACTACTGCCATAGCACAGGAGATGATTGTAAAGGAGGGCATAATGACCTCCTCACCTGCCTTAAGATTTATAACGGCTATGGCAGTATCCAGTGCAGCCGTGCCATTGCAGACGGCTACGCCGTGCTTCACCCCGGTATAGGATGCAAATGTTTCTTCAAACTGCCGCACAAAGGGGCCTTCCGATGAGATGTATCCGCTATCGATGCACTCACAGAGAAGCTCCTTCTCCCGATTGCTGAACAGTGGTTCATTGACAGGTATCATATTGGATTATACCCTCCTCTAAAAATATCTCTTATCGTCGACCTCAGCATAGGGCCCCTGTTTTACCTCTATCATGGAGGTATCTTCCAATATCTCAAAACCATGGCCCCCGCCTGCAAGGAGAATCACGTCTCCACCTTCCAGGATTCGCGAGGTAATAAATCTATTACTGTTACCATAGAGATCAACCCGTAATTTCCCTTCCCGTATAAAGAGAACCTCTTGTGTATAGATCACCTCCCGTGGAACAGGGTTGTGGGCATGATTCTTGATAATATTTCCTTTTTTATGATTGAGGAAACCCAG
>MHER01000062.1:0-8474 GCA_001805205.1 Nitrospirae bacterium RIFCSPLOW2_12_42_9
CAATTCTCGGTGAATTTAATTTGTATCATATACAGGGCATTTCAGGTATAACTTAAAAAAACTTTTCGCACAATTTTTTAGTCTTTGTGACACTCTAAACTCTATCCTCCCAAAAAAAATCTAAAATTTTCTTGACTTCATCAATTTTCTACAGGATAATACAGACATGAATTACCCAGGAGGAAAAGGTGGTGTGTTTCAAAGGTTGATTAACTTTATGCCTCCCCATGAGGTCTACATTGAGACTCATTTGGGTGGTGGAGCGGTTATGCGTAATAAACGTCCTGCCATGCATAATATAGGGGTAGAAATTAACCATAGGGTAATACAAGTGTGGTCTGATTATAATCAAATTGATATTGAATTGATTCAAGCAGATGCTGTTACTTATCTAGAAAATTATCATTTTACAGGTAAAGAACTAATTTATTGCGATCCTCCGTATCTTCGAGAGACAAGAAAAAAATATTATCCGATATATAAATACGAATATACCCGTAACCAACATATAGAGCTTTTAAAAGTTATAAAATCCCTCCCATGTATGGTTATGATATCCGGTTACAAGTCCACATTATATGCAGAGTTCCTAAAGGACTGGCATACATATTCTTTTCAGGCTGCCTGTCATCATGGTATAGCTACTGAATATATATGGATGAACTATTCTTCTCCCGTAGAATTACACGATTATCAGTACCTGGGTGATACATTTCGAGAACGTGAACGTATCAAGTTGAGATCAGAAAGATGGATCAGGCGGCTTAAATCAATGCCTGTCCTGGAACGTCAGGCTTTACTGCTTGCTATACACGGCTTACATAGGACAAAAACCGGAGAAACCATTTTTAAATACTTATGAATCCCAAAAAACATCTCAGCTTTGGAAGTTTGCGTAACGGACTTTCTTCTGTTTTTCATGATATCCCTGATACGAGAGAATCGGTAAAAATAGATTATCATATACACGATGCAATGATGTCTGGGTTTGCCTGTATGTATTTCCAGGACCCTTCATTATTGCAGTTTCAGGAGAGGCTCAGGGACGCTGAAAACAGAGATAATTTGCAAACACTTTTTGGCGTCTCTAATATTCCAAAAGACACTCAATTAAGAGAAATCATTGATGAAGTAGAAAGTGAACAACTTACTCCGATCTTTAAAGATTACTTTTCCAGACTTCAACGAGGTAAGCATTTATTACAATATCAGCTTTTTGATGGCTTATATATTTGCTCCATTGATGGTACACAATATTTTAATTCCCCAAATATTCATTGTCCCAGCTGCCTAACAACAACACATGAAAATGGTGAGATAAGTTACTCTCATAAAGTATTACAGGCAGCAATAATGCATCCGGATATGCGACAGGTAATACCTCTAATGCCTGAGGAAATCCGAAACACAGATGGAGATAGCAAGCAGGACTGTGAAATTAATGCTGCAAAGCGATTGATTCCTAAGATAAAGAAGGCCCATCCTCAATTAGGTCTCATCTTTGTAGGAGATGATCTTTTTTCCAAACAACCATTTATTTCAGATGTATTGGCAGCCGGTAATCATTTTATCTTTATAGTTAAACCAAAAGATCATAAGTATCTGATGGAATGGATTGACGCGTATGATAAAGAGGATATAAATGAACTCCGTATTATTGATCAGAAAGAACGAATACATATATATGAATGGGTTAATAATGTACCACTCAATGGAAGAGCTGATTCAATAAATGTTAATTTTTTTCGATACAAAATCATCACAATGGATAAAAACGGAAATGAGATAGTTACTTATAAAAACAGTTGGGTTACAGACTTGGAGATAAGCAGAGAAAACATTGCAATATTAGTACGAGGAGGCAGATGTCGCTGGAAAATAGAAAATGAATGTTTTAACACCCTTAAAAATCAAGGGTATCATATAGAGCACAACTACGGGCATGGAGAGAAAAAACTCTGCTTTAACTTTTTCCTCCTGACCCTTCTTGCATTTTTCTTTCACCAAATCTTTGAACTTACAGATCATCTGTATCAAGCCTGTCGTAAGAAATTCGGAAGCAAACAGAATCTGTGGCAAACCCTTCGGGCATATATAAGGATTCTGGTTTTTGAAACATGGGAACACTTACTTAATTTTGCGTTAACTCCAAGGAAATATAAAGTCTCCTTTCAGCCTCCATAAAAATCAAATAAGTTTAGTATGTTTTTGCTGAAAACGTGTGATAGAGAATTCGTGTGCCCAAAAGCATACCCTTCTTGTGCATTTATACCCATTCCGGCAAAAATCCCTATAAAAATCCTTTCAACATTACATAGTAATTTTAATATTGTTAAAAATCTTGAATTTTTTTTATTTTGCCCATTTTTTGTGTACTCACCGAGAATTGCTGATAAACAAGGAAAGAGTTTGACATATCTTTTAAATAGTTATACATTAATTATAATTGTATAACTTCTTACAAAGAGGTTAGATATTTATGACTACAGTAAAAACTTTATCTAAAGGGCAGATTGTCATACCGGCTGAGCTAAGAAAGAAGTACCACATAGAACCCGGCACAGAGATGCAGATTATGGAGTATGGCGGCATAATCTATCTTATTCCTCCTGTTAAAGATCCTATAAGTGCAGCGTGCGGCCTTTTGCCTTCGAAACCTTCTCTCTCAGAGAAACTCCTTAAAGAACGAAAAGGTGAATTCAGATAATGACAAAAGGACCGTTTATTTTTGACAGCTATGCATTGCTTAAGTTCTTTCAGAAGGAAAAGGGCTTTGAAGAGGTTGTCCGACTTCTTGAGGAAATAAAGATGGCAGGGGTTGTTAAATACATCAACGCTATTAATCTTGGAGAAATCATCTATTCAACAAAAAGGGAATTCGGTGACCAGAAGAAGTTAGAGACCATTGCCAACATTGAAAGATTAGACTTTACCATTTTGACAATCCCCAATAAATTGATTTTCCAGGCCGCAGAATACAGCGCCCAATACAGTATTTCTTATGCAGACTGCTTTACTCTTGCCTCTGCTATTGAGTATAAGGCTATTATAGTAACCGGTGATCCTGAATTTAAGAAAGTTGAACATTTGGTGGATATAATTTGGGTATGATAGTTTATGTGCAGGTAAAATAGTAGTATTTTTATTGAAGATGACCAGATTCAGAAAAAGCTTTATATTTTTAGGGATAGGGATTGCCGTCTTTTTCCTGATAAGATTTCTTTTATACCTGAAATACAGGGATACATTCTCGGCGCTCAGCTCAATTGAAGTAATCATGGCATTTGTCAGGGGCGTAAGATTCGACCTGTCCATACTGCTTACGCTTTTTGCATTCCCATTGATATTATTCAACCTTCCGCTTGGCTTTGCTGAAAAGTTATGGTGGCAAAAGTTATGGGGATGGCTTATGTTCGCATTAATTGTAGCAATGCTATTCCTTCTGGCCGGAGACCTCATCTACTTTGAACAGGTTAAGCGTCATATCACATCAGAGCTCTTCGTCATAGGAAATGATACAGGATTTCTCCTTGATATGACAGTGCGGAACTATAAATGGTATCTTGTCCTGTTTCTTCTCTTATCATCCCTTCTCTGGTTCCTCTGGAGAAAGACACTCGGAGGTAAGATAATCAAGTGTACACATAAGTATATTAAATACATTATCTTTGCAGGATTCCTTGTTCTTGGGATACGGGGAGGTATATCGGGTAAGCCGATTAATATAATCGATGCCTTCAGTACAGGTAATACTGCTTACAGTAATCTTGTCCTGAATGGGGCATTTACGCTCTATCATCATGCAAGGGGAAGCAGGCATGTCAATCACAAATTTTTCCCGTCTGAAGAGGCCATAAGGATTGCAAAAACCCCATTGGATGATCCAGAGAATGAAACCTTCATGTTACATAGTAACACAAAGGACAATGAAAATCCCCCTATATCCCCCCCTTTAGAAAAGGGGGGTAAGAGGGGATTTGAAAGGGGATTTTCGAGTGAAACACGGAAATTGAATATCGTCCTTATGGTCCTTGAAAGCTGGAGTCCGTTCTATATTGACAGCTTTGGTAATAATGGTTTCGGTGTAACCTCAAACTTCGATTCATTAGCAAGGGATGGATTAAGATTTACAAGATTTTATGCGGTTGGGCAACGGAGCATCGAAGGGATACAGGCATCTTTGACAGGTATCCCTCCAATCATTGGCATACCCAATATCGGTTTCGGTCTCGAAGCTGTAAATTTCCCAAAGATAGGAAATACCCTGGGGGAACACGGTTACGAGACTATATTCATTCAGACTTCCAAAAGACGTTCCTTCAGGATGGATGCTGTAGCAAGGGCAACAGGGTTCCAGCATTACTTCGGCATGGAGGATATACCTATGCTCCTTGATTACGACAATCAGACATCAACCTTTGGATGGGATTATGAGGGGATGCAGTTCCTCAAGAAGCAGCTTGAGTCTGCAAAAAAACCATTCTTCGCCTTTCTCTTCACTGGAACAACACATGTACCCTACATAAACCCCAAAAATGGTCTTGAAAAATACCATCATGACCAGAATGGTGAGAATGGTTTTCTTAATACACTGAATTATTCGGACTGGAGTCTCGGTAGATTCATGGAAGAATCAAGTAAGATGCCGTGGTTTGATGATACTGTTTTTGTTTTCATTGCAGATCATAATTTCGATGCATACAGAAACTTCGGGTACCCTGAAATGTATCATATCCCTTTACTCATTTATGCACCAAATATTATCCAGCCAGGTACTTCAGAAACCATTGGATCACAGATCGATATCGGACCAACAATCCTTGATATCCTGGATATAGATGACAGATTTGATTCTGCAGGAACTTCCCTTTTCCGGGAAAAAGATGAATATGCCTACTTCAGTGACAGGAATTCCATCGGCATAGTAACCAGGAATGGACATCTGATACATTCACTTAAAAACCGTCTCGAAGCAGCCCCGTCAGGGGACAAGACATATCTCGATAAACTCGAAAGGAAACTGCTGGCCCTGGATCAGGTCATGTATGATATGATAACAGGCGGGAAATTCGGGATATAGGAAGCAATATGTCAGAAAGAAATTTTACTGCGTATTACAACGCAACCATAAATCTATTTTTCATATATATCTTCGGACTGATTGTATTTATGGGATTCAGGACTGCCCTGCTCCTTAGTTTCGGGGATTTTAATGAGCTTGGTGCGTACAGGTTTGACCTCCTTCATGCATATTGGGTTGGATTCAGGTTTGATACCACGGTGCTTACCTTCGGACTCGTAATCCCTTTTCTCCTTAATCTTTTTGTTATCATATTACCAATAAGAAGATATGAACTTTATTCGCATCTCAGGAAATTTACTTACTGGTATCTTTTAATTGTTTTCTTCTTTTTCCTTTTCATTTTATTGAGCGATTATTTCTATTTCAAATTCTTCCAATCTCACCTGAATGTACTTATGTTTGGTATAATGGACGACGATACAAAAGCCGTACTGACATCTGTCTGGACGGATTATCCAATTATAAAGATATTCCTTTTTATCACTGTATTAATGTATCTCTTTTCGAGATTCACAAGAAATATCCTTTCATGGAAGATACACGTTCGCATATCAAGACCTGTCTTCAGGATCACAAGTATTATTCTGATAACAGGCATTTATATCCTCGCTATGAGGGGATCCATTGGAGTTTTTCCCATACAATTAGACGACACAACCATCTCTGCCAATAACTTTGTAAATAACCTGACAACAAACGGTGTCTTTTCTTTTAAAGTGGCCCTCCAGGAAAAATCAATGCAGAAGATAGATACAGACATCCCCAAAATGCTGAGGCATTACGGGTTCAAGGCACCGGAAGAGGCTATAAGCCAATACCTCGATATACCGATAAACAACAGCCATGAACCTGATAAACTACTCCTGGCAAAGACTGATAAAAATACCTTCCTTGAAAAAAATCCTCCTCATGTAATCTTTATCCTCATGGAGAGTATGAGTAATTATTATATTGATCTACATTCCAGAGAGTTGAATCTTTTTGGCAGTCTTGAAAAGGAGCTCCCTTACTGTTATTTGTTCAGGAACTTTCTTTCAGCCACCAACGGCACCATACATACACTTGAAGCCCTTATGGTAAACAGTCCCAGGACCCCCCTCTCACAATCATCATTTATGGATAGAACCCTTTCCACCTCTGTTGCGCTCCCTTTTGAGAAGATAGGTTATCAGACGAGCTTTCTTACCGGTGGTAAGTTAGGGTGGCGAAATCTGGACAAGTTCGTTGAAAGACAGCATTTTCAGGCTGTTGAAGGCAGTGCAGTTCTGATGTCAGAGGTAAAGGATGCAAAGTCGTGGGAATGGGGTATTTATGATGAGTTCCTGTTTGAAAGGATCTACAATAAGATAGAGAATTCCACCGGCATACCACAGTTCATATTTGCTATGACCATAACCAATCATACACCATTTGACCTTCCTGACACATACAGGCCATACCCTGTGAACCTTTCACCTGAAATAAAGAACAGGCTAAGGACCAATGAGAACATAGCCATTAAAAATCTTACCAGTTATCAGTATGCCAATGACTCACTCGGCAGGCTAATAGAACGGATCAGAAAGTCTCCATTCGGGAAAAACACCATTATAGCGGCCACAGGCGACCATAACACCCTTCAGCTCTTTGACTTCAGTGACAGCATGTTCCTTCAAAAGCTTAGTGTACCGTTTGTATTATACGTCCCTGAAGGTTATAAGCCCAAAGCGAAAGTGGATACAGAAAGATTTGGCTCTCACAAAGATATCTTCCCCACGTTGTTTAGTTTAGCACTTCCTGATACCGAATATTTAAGGACCGGTAACAATTTTTTAGGAAATTCAAACAGGGAATCTGACTATTTCGGATTAAATGATTACAGGACAGCCATGAACAAAGATGGGTGTGTCCTTATCCAGGAGAGACCACTATATTACAGGTGGAAAAGGAATATGAAGGGGATACTTGAACCAACCACATTGCAGGATTCGCCAGGACTTGAGAGATTGCTCAACAAGGCAAAGGGATTCACTGCTTCTATGAATTACTATATACAGAGAGATTTGATGAGAAAGCCGCAATAATATGGTGGTATTTTCATGTTCATAACTATGTAAACCTACATTAATTCAAAATAAATTTGCTATTGCAAATTGTAATAGGTAAAATATAAGAAATTCAAAATTATTTCTGACAGATTAACAACATTAGAGTTTAAATAACGAAAAGGCTGGGCCATGCATTTAGACTATAAGAAAAAAATATTGCAGGAAATAGAAAAAGTTCCTGAAGATAAAATAGTTAGCATTTATAAGATTATTCATTTGTTGACTAAAGAAATAACATCTGAAGCGAAGAAGGCAGGTAAAAGAATTTCCTTAAAAGGAATATGGAAGGGAAGTTCAATCGATGATTCCTTATTTGCTGACGCAAAAAAGTCTCTATTCCCATATGAAAAACATTGAGGCAATTCATGAATTATGTTACAGATACCCACTCGCTTGTATGGTATTTTACAGAAGACCCCAGGTTAAGTTTGAAAGCATTGGAAGCTTTTCAGTCTTCTGAAACTGAAGGTATAGTATATGTTCCTACAGTTGTATTAGCGGAAATAATGTTTATATCGAAAAAGGGAAGGGTTACACTTTCTTTTGAAAATACTCTCAAGAAGATTGAAGAGAGCGGAAATTTTTTGATTACTCCGTTAGATGAGGATATTTTGAGAGTTGCTGACAAAATTGAAAATAATTTGGAGATGCATGACAGGCTTATTGTGGCAACAGCTAAACATTATGAATCAATCTTGATTACAAAAGACATAAATATTATTAATTCAAAACTGATTACCACTATCTGGTAACTCACCACTGTTCTAACAGTCATTACCTATTTAATCTATCAACGATTTAAGTCAGAAACTTATATTCGCCCTTGCGCTGTACATATTGACATCTGAGAAGTCAGCCTGAAAGACGAGACTCAGAAGCAGGATCTTCAATTTTGCCCCTAAAAAAAGCTTAGTCGAGCTTGTACTTACATCATCCAATGTAACGATATCTGAGTTCTCACTTGATTTAATCCATACCTGTCCAAGACCGCCATATGGTGTCAGAGGACCAAATCCCTTGCTTACTGAGGCATCCAGCCCATATGTAGACATATCTATGTCGTCAACCCCAGTCAGGGCTGTGTAAGTACCACGCACAGCAACTGCTGGTGAGACGATTGTACCTTTCAAGACAGCCCATTTAACCTCACCGCCATAAAGGGTGATGTTTGATCCCGGTACAGTTGCAAATATAGCCCCGACATCTATACCAAAAGGAAGCCCCTTCTGAGCATGTATCTTGGGAAGGATTATGTAGTCAGGTGGCGTGCCTTTCATTGCAAGTTTCCATGAATCTGATCCTGA
>MHER01000062.1:8630-8812 GCA_001805205.1 Nitrospirae bacterium RIFCSPLOW2_12_42_9
CCCCGCAGCACTACATTGGGAAGCATAGACAAGTCCAATAAAAAATATATAAATTGAAAATATTGCAACCCGTTTCATTACTCCCCCCTTTCCATCTGCCCTATCCGCTCCTCGTGCCCTTTTGCAATAAGGCTTGTTTCAAGGACCGCCGTCTCCACACCTTCCAACCGCTGATCAACCCT
>MHER01000063.1 GCA_001805205.1 Nitrospirae bacterium RIFCSPLOW2_12_42_9
CTTGCTGGTGAAAGTCCAGCTTGGGCAAAGGTTAACCACCAGCCCAACACTTAATCCCCCATGCAATCGGGCAACTGGCTGTGTGGAGCGGGAAGCTGGAGGTATCGAGCCGCAACGTAAGTGAAGGGATTGAGCCCCGAAATAATCATCGTGTCGGAGGCCGATACTGTTCATTAAGGAGCAGGCAGCATTCTTGTAATCGTTAAGGTGAGATTACGAGAACCCGACGGGGTCTAAGACCGCAGCGAGATACCATAAGGAACTGATATGAACTCGGGAGAGCCAGAGAGAGTGCCTGATTTTGCAATTGCACACAAGCCATAAAAGGCAAGGTGTAATTGGCTTTCTGGCAGTCGGACTAACCCATAGTAGCGGAGAAGCTTCTGTAATGGAAGTGGAGCGAAGGGGTTAGCGGTAATGCGAAGTGTGATAGGGGAACATCTTCTGTACACGGGGGCAGGTAAGGGATGGAAACGAGACTATTACACAGAACTAACAAACCGATGGAGGGAAATCCATCAGACAAATGGACATCATTGATGCATCATTTACTGAAAGAGGAATTTCTCAAAGAATGCTTTCAACGGCTAAAGAGGGACGCAGCCGCTGGAGTAGATGGAGTAACAGTCAAGGAGTATGAAGCGAACCTTGAAGACAACATCAAGGATTTAGTAACAAGGATGAAAGCATGGAAGTATCGTCCCCAAACAGTAAGGCGGGTATATATACCAAAAGGAGATGGCAGCAAGAGACCTTTAGGGATACCAGCGGTAGAGGACAAAATAGTTCAGATGGGGATGAAGCAAATCCTTGAAGAAGTCTTTGAAGGTGAGTTTCTGGATGTATCTTATGGATTTCGTCCTAACAGAAGCTGTCATGATGCGCTTGATGCGTTAGATAAGTGCATTATGACAAAACCAATCAACTATGTAGTGGATATGGACATTGAGAAATTCTTTGACACAGTAGACCACAAGTGGCTAATAGAGGCCGTAGAACAGAGAATATCGGATAAGAACATCTTGAGGCTGATAGTGAGATTTCTCAAGGCAGGCGTAATGGAAGAAGGCAAATACAGGGAGACGGATAAAGGAACGCCGCAGGGCGGTATAATCAGTCCCATATTAGCCAACATCTATTTACATTACATATTGGACAAATGGTTTCAGGAGAAGGTCAAGCCCCAGCTTAAAGGATATGCCCAGATGATAAGGTATGCAGATGACTGTGCGCCGCAGGCGCACAACGGAAGTCCTTTAAGGGACTGAGATTGTGCAAAAGCTGCACAAGAGATGGAGGGAGGCCCTCCAAAGCCGGCCTGCAGGGGCAGGCTTTAAACAACCATGAGCTGCGTTGGTAAAGAGCCAGGGTGGTGAGCGTCATGGAAAAGGCGCATAACAATGCGTCATGTAAGAATCAGAAAGACGAACGAAAGTGAACCATCGATGAAGTGTCGAAAGCGTAGGGACGACATCAAAACCAGGGGGGAGTCGTTAACCTGGGATAAATCCATCGGAAACCTGTTTACTGGATGGGTGGTGTCCGGCATAAAGATGGCGTGAGGCTGATTCAGGCTCTTGAGCGGAACTGCGGGAACCTGTCGCTCCGATGCCAAGGGAGAAATCCAAGGGGCAGAACCCCAAGGATGAGAGTACCGATGCGGAAAACAGGGGCGGAGCAGCCTGTAGTAGCAAAGAAGTTCCTGTAATGGGAATGGAGCGAAGGGGCTGCGTTATTCAGTTTTATGTAACTGTCAACCGGGAAAAAGGGAGGAGCAGTTGGATAAAACAAAGTCGTTTAGTATTTCCAAGCAAATGGTTTGGGAAGCGTATCTGCGGGTAAAAGCGAACAAAGGTGCAGCTGGAGTAGACAAAATCTCGATAGACAGATTTGAAGAGCAACTGAAAGACAATCTCTACAAACTGTGGAATCGGATGTCATCAGGGAGTTATATGCCTCCTCCTGTGAGGGCAGTATCAATACCCAAGGCCAACGGTGGAGAAAGGATACTTGGAATCCCCACCGTAGCCGACCGCATTGCCCAGATGGTAGTCACAAAGCAACTTGAGCCGGAGGTAGAGCCGCACTTCCATCCCGATTCCTATGGGTATCGTCCAGGGAAATCGGCATTGGATGCAGTGGCAACTGCACGGCAGAGATGCTGGAAAAGTGATTGGGTGATAGACCTTGACATCAAGGGGTTCTTCGACAATCTTGACCATGAACTGGTGATGCGGGCGGTAAAGAAACATACAGAGTGCCGGTGGGTCCTTCTGTATATTGAGCGGTGGCTAAAAGCACCGATGCAAAGAACAGACGGCACATTGGAAAATCGGCACAAGGGAACTCCACAGGGCGGTGTATGCAGTCCACTTCTGGCAAATATATTCATGCACCATGCGTTTGATGAATGGATGAGAAATAAACATCCCCATGCATCATTTGAGAGGTATGCGGATGATGCGCTTGTGCACTGTAAAACAGAGCAACAGGCAAAACTTATGCGACAAGCGATAGAAAAGCGCTTAGCCCAATGCAAACTGGAACTGCATCCCGAAAAGACACGGATAGTGTACTGCAAGGATGATGACAGGCGAAAAGAAAATACCATAGAAAGCTTTGACTTCCTTGGCTACACATTTCGGCCACGAAGGGCAAAGAACAAGCATGGGAAATTCTTCGTATCGTTTCTTCCAGCTATCAGCAACAAGGCAAAAAGCAGGATTCGTGAGACCATAAGGGAATGGCGTATTCATCTCATAACCTGGACATCACTGGAAAAGATAGCGGAGAAAGTAAACCCGGTACTTAGAGGCTGGTATCAGTACTATGGACGGTTTTACAAATCCGAGATGTATCCGGTGCTTAGAAACGTAGAGCGTTACCTTGTACTATGGGCAAGACGGAAATACAAGAAACTGGCAAGACATGGACACAATGCACGATGGTATCTTGGCGGCGTATGCAAACGAGAGCCTGGATTATTTGTTCATTGGGAATTGGGCTTAGGTTCAGCGACTGAATAATGGGAGCTGTATGAGTCGAGAGGCTCACGTACAGTTCTGCGAGGGGTTGGCGGGGAAGTACCGCCGGTCTACTCTCCTTACGGTATGCTTTCAGAGTGCAAAAGAGGCTGAAGAATTCAGCAAGGCATTAAAAGAGAGGCTCGGAAAATATGGGCTGAAGATAGCAGAGGACAAGTCAAAGACAATAGAATTTGGACGATATGCATGGCAGAGGGCAAAGCAGCAAGGGGCTAAACTCAGGACATTTGACTTTCTTGGATTTACCCACTATAGCGACGAGACGAGGAATGGGAAATTCAAATTAGGGCGGAAAACGAGTAAGAAGAAGTATATCCAAAAGGCAAAGGCAATGAATGAATGGATGAAGAAGGTAAGGAATTTGAGGCCGTTAAAAGAGTGGTGGGAGGTAATAAAGGTAAAGCTGACAGGGCATTACCGCTACTATGGGATAAGTGGAAACATGCGAGCAATGAGGGAGTTCTACACAGAGACATCAAAACTTGCATACAAATGGATAAACAGGCGTTCTCAGAAGAGGAGTTACACTTATACCCAATACTGTCTCTTTAAAGAACACAATCCATTGCCAGTGCCGAAGATATATCACCTGACTTATACACTATCAAGGTTTAAAGGGAGCATTACCGAAGAGCCGTGTGTGGGAAAACTGCAAGCACGGTTCTGTGAGGGGCGTTAAGATGCTTTCTATGGTTGAATATTGTGACACTCTCCATATCGAAAGAGGAGAGAAACAGGGAATACAAAACATACCTAAAGGAGGTATTTGAAAATGTCTACTCGACAAATTATGATTCTTCCAAACTGGAATTATCAAAAGCAGATCCATTTGGCAAATATAGCTGTCCTAAATGTGGTCAAAGATATAGTAAATGTAATAAAGATTGGGGATGCGTTTTTTGGTTTTTCGTATTGGTTACATTCGGTTTAGTTTTCCTTATAGTATATCCGCTATTGCCGTATTCCTGTGAATGCGAGTTGTGTGGTTATAAATGGAAAAGCTAACCTGCCCTGATTTAAAATGGAGAAAATGGCTGTGGGGGATAGTAGGGACTTTTGCGGGTCGGAAACGGGTATATGCCAGAATAAGTGGGGGGGGGGAGAGAGATAACTAACAAATCATTCCCCATAGCATCTCTGCAAGCAGAGAAAACAGTCCGCCCAAAACAGGTATTTGGATCGACCTTAACTTTAGGGCACACTTACGGCACAGTGCCCAAGAAAGCTCTTTATTAACAAGATGTTATGGGCTGTCTCTTCCTAAGAAAGGAAGCGGTCTGGAGACTTGCCTGTGTTTCCGGTATGTCTCCGGCAATATTTTTTTGATATTTAAAAGGATAAAATACCTCTCCTTTACATTGAGGAGCATGTGTGATTGCAAACGGGTTGCAATCCTGATAAGTTAGGCCATTAAATACTCCGATATAAATACTCCGATAAGAGTTGACAATCGGTATAGAAAATGTAAAAATTATTTTTAAAATTGAGGTAAAAACCATGAAAAAGAGAGAGATTAAAAAAAGTGATTTTCTTATAGGCAAGCATTCTATAACTTATAAGAAGAAGAATGGTAAATATATCGAGTCCAAGCCAATAAGAATAGGTAAATCCCTACTTAAGGAAAAGCCCTGCTAATTGGATGCCATCTCCTGAGTCTACCTACTTTATAGATACGAGTTTTCACATATCTTATTGTATTACTGACGAAGACCATCATTCTAACGCAAGAGATATTATTAACCAAATTCGGCAACTGTATGCCAATCCAGTTTTTATAACTACTAATCTGGTCTTCGCCGAAACAATAAATCACATATTCTGTAGTCAATTGATAAAAAGCCAGCATAAACGCCAACAATATTCTATTGATATAGGCAACGATATAATTACTTATAACAAGATTATAACGGTCAGCCCTGATATGTTCATTGGCGCATGGAAGTTATTTGTCGAACGAAACCAGCAGGGTTATCCATGGAGCTTTGTTGATTGCAGCAGTTTCGTTTTCATAAGAGAAATTAGAAGGTCTAAATATAAACCTGATAATTACACCATCAAAAAAGTCCTATCTTTTGACGCTCATTTTAAGTCTGCTCAAAATGAATTCCATTTTGAAGTTAACCAGATATAGGGCATGGCGGTATTGCTTCAAAGCGGCCTCCTGTGCAGTTATTGTGCACCTGACAAGAGAAAATAGGGGATAACACCGCAGAAGATGCTATCCCCCTAAATTTATATTTTCCAGTATTGACAAGCATTAGCAACCATTGCATAATACCAACACTTGGGCGTGATCGCCTTCACACGGAAGAGGCCGCAGGTTCGATACCTGCATCGCCCATTTTGTAAAATGGTTCAGCAAGGGAGGAAATATGGCTGTTGCAGAAAAAGAGAAAAGGACCTTTAGGATCGATATCTATGAAAACTTATGTAAGGGGTGCAGTATATGTGTTGATTATTGTCCTACCAATGTATTAGCAATGGATGGGAATCTTGTAATTGTAAAAGACCTTGATGCATGTAACGGATGTCAGTTGTGCGACAACAGGTGTCCTGATTTTGCCATCCAGGTCTTTGAGGAGTAAGGGGAAATTATGGCCAATCAGAAGAAAAGATTTATGCAGGGAAATGAGGCCTGTACTGAGGGTGCGTTTTATGCCGGGTGCAGATTCTATGCAGGCTATCCAATAACACCTTCTACAGAGGTAATGGAGATATGTGGAACAAGACTTCCAAAGGTTGGTGGTGTATTTATTCAGATGGAAGATGAGATAGCGAGTATATGTGCGATTGTTGGAGCTTCGCTTGGCGGACTTAAAGCTATGACAGCCACAAGCGGCCCGGGATTTTCTTTAATGCAGGAGGGCTTAGGTTTTGCATGTATGACTGAAGTCCCTTGTGTAATTGTGAATGTTATGAGGAGTGGTCCATCAACAGGTTTTCCAACAGGCCCGAGCCAGTCTGATGTCATGCAGGCTAAATGGGGGACACATGGTGATCACCCTGCAATAGTTCTGTCACCGGCATCAGTGGAGGAGATCTTTCATGAAACTGTGAGGGCATTCAACCTCTCAGAGATATACAGGACACCGGTTATACTATTATATGACGAGATCATCGGACACATGAGGGAAGCCATAACCATTCCGGAGCCCGGGGCAGTAGAAGTCATTAACAGGGTGGCCCCAAATTGCCCGCCTAACGAATATAAACCTTATGATAACAAGTTAGGTGATATAGCACCGCTTGCCTCTTATGGAGATGGTTACAGGTTTCACGTGACCGGTCTTTATCATGCAGCAGATGGCTTTCCCACTAATAATACAAAGATGATAGAAGATGCAGCCCGGAGACTCTTAAGAAAGGTTGATGACAATAAAGAGAGGATATGGAAGAACGAGGAGTATTTCCTTGATGATGCAGAGATTGGTATATTTGCTTATGGTGTCTCTGCAAGATCTGCAAAATTTGCAGTAAGAGAGTTAAGGAAAAAGGGGATAAAGGCAGGGCTTTTGCGGCCCATAACAATCTGGCCATTCCCGGATGCTGCTGTTGAGGAGATGTCAAAGCGTGTAAAAGCTATCATTGTACCTGAGATGAACCTAGGTCAGATTGTGTATGAGGTAGAAAGGGCTGCAAAGGGGAGATGTGATGTTAAGGGGATATTCAGGGTTGATACTGAACCTATCCGTCCAATTCAGATAATGGACTGTATTACAGGAGCAGTGCTTGCATTGAGCGAAGCGAAAAATGGTGCAAAACCTCCTGTCTCGACGATGACGGAGATGATGGTTGAGAGGGATATGATAGATGGGTAGAATCTATAATCTACCATAAGGTATTTGGAGGAAAATCGAATGAGTACACCAACTGAAGAGCTAAAACCTCTTGCAAAGAAGAAAAAGAAGGTCCCGTTTAATTACGAGCCATATATAAGAGGGGGTAAGCTGCCGCATATATGGTGTCCGGGATGCGGGCATGGGATTGTATTAAAAAGCCTTCTGCGGGCTATTCATACAACAGGTATGTCAAAAGATGATATTGCAATGGTTTCCGGAATAGGTTGTTCAAGCAGGACACCTGGGTATGTAGATTTTAATACACTTCATACCCTTCATGGCAGGGCCCTTGCCTATGCCACAGGGTTAAAGTTGGCAAAGCCAAAACTAAAGATAATTGTGACCACAGGGGATGGAGACGCACTTGCAATAGGAGGCAATCATTTCATACATGCATGCCGCCGGAATATGGATATGACTATCCTTGTTTATAATAATGCAATATATGGAATGACAAGCGGACAGTCATCTCCCACTACACCACAGGGAATGATTTCTACAACCGGCCGTTATGGGAGTATAGAACCACCATTTGACACATGTCAGCTTGCACAGGCTGCAGGTGCTACCTTTGTTGCAAGGGGGACTGCATATCACTTCCAGGAACTGGAGAAGATTATATATGAGGCAATATTGCATAAAGGGACATCTGTTGTGGATATAATTGATGCCTGTCCTACATACTACGGCAGGTTTAATAAATATAAGACACCTTCGGAGATGATGGAGAAGATCGAAAAGGAGGGGACTGTCTCTGTTAAACAGGCTGAGAAGCTTACACCAGAGGAGCTTCAGGGTAAATTTCTCAGGGGTATTATACACAGGTCCGAAAGGCCTGAGTATTGTGAAGAGTACAATAAGCTTGTTGCAACTGTGCAGGCAAAAAAATAGAGAGGTAGAAAATGGGTTACAGATATGAATTAAGGTTCAGCGGGTCAGGCGGCCAGGGGATGATAACTGCCGGCATAATAATAGCAGAGGCTGCTGCAATATATGATGGCAAGAAGGCAGTGCAGAGTCAGTCATACGGTCCTGAGTCAAGGGGCGGAGCATCGAGGGCTGAGGTAATTATCAGTGATGAAGATGTCGATTATCCAAAGGCTACATCTATTGATGCAATGCTGGCATTAACACAGGAGGCATGTACCAGGTACAGTAAAGATATAAAAAAAGACGGGGTACTTTTAATAGACTCCGATGAAGTGAAGAAGATACCAACCGGGGAATTTAAGATATATTCTTTTCCAATTATCTCTACTGCAAGGGATGTAATGGGAAAAGAGATTGTTGCAAATATCATCTCACTCGGTTTAATCACCGAAATTACAAGGATTGTCTCTCATGAAGCAATTGAGAAGGCTGTACTTGCAAGAGTCCCGGCTGCCTTTCTCGATTTAAACAAAAAGGCGCTCCACATGGGATTTGAGAAAGGGGCCACCCTTTCTCCGATATGAGAAATGTAAGTATCTAAACTATCCTTCCTATCAAGTCATATGGATGGGCCT
>MHER01000064.1:0-6459 GCA_001805205.1 Nitrospirae bacterium RIFCSPLOW2_12_42_9
CTAAACGAACAAAGACTACTACAAAAGGATTTAGGATTTTTTGCGAAAAAGGTAATTGAAATATTACAGAAAAAATATGATCAACGGGATGGGCACGTATATGGAAAGAAGTTTTTGTAGATAATAAAAAGGCCCTTGCGGGCCCGATGGCTTTAGCCATCCACCTCCAGTATTCTGGATTATTTTTAGAATAAAAGAAATATATGAAGATGTCAAGAAATTTTTAAAAGGGGTTATTACTTGTTGGATCGTGATAATTTAAATAATGTAAGAAAACTCCCTGAGGGGTGGAGATGGGAAAGGCTGGGGGAAGTGAGTAGGGTTGTTAGCGGTTCTACGCCTGCAACTGGCATAGACGAATTTTGGAATGGTGATATATGCTGGATAACCCCCACTGATCTAGGAAAAATGAAAGGAAAAGAGATTTATTCGTCATCAAGATTTATCTCAAAGATTGGCTATGACAACTGTGGAACTGAGTTAATACCTCCAGGTTCTGTTGTGTTATCGAGTCGTGCCCCCATTGGACATTTAGGAATTGCAAAAGTTCCTTTATGTACTAATCAGGGATGCAAGAGTTTTATTCCTGGAGAATATACAGATTCTGATTTTTTATACTATGCTTTAAAGATATCTGTTCCGTTGCTTCAATCTCTGGGCAGTGGAGCTACGTTTACTGAAGTTTCAAAAAGTCAGCTGGAAACATTTAAAATCCCCCTCCCCCCTCTCCCTGAGCAAAAGCGCATTGCCGCAATCCTCAATGAACAGATGGCAGCGGCAGATAAGTTGTATGAATTCGCTTCAGGACAACTTGGGATCATAAAATCACTACCTGCGGCGCTTCTGCGCCAGGCTTTCGGCGGCGGACTATAGAATGGAGGTTCTTCCTGAAGACGTGAGGGGAAAATTGTTCCCTCACCTTTATACTAATGTTGTCAGTATTTTTAATGGGGGATTCCAAGCTAATAGGTTCATAAAAGTGATAAAATTGAATAAGAAATTTGCCTGAAAAGTAACGCAGGCAAGAAATTAATTATACAATATGGAAGTGTCTACTAATTACATAATACCCCAAATTAGAGTTTTTCAGTCTTTTGAAGAGGCGCGTTCAAAACTGCAGACTAATGGAGGTTTTGATTTAGACGATGAAGGGGAGAGGAGTTTAGAGGATTATTTTATTTTTCATAGAACTTTTGTTGTGGCAGAAGCTGGGTATGGAAAAACGAGATTGCTCCGTGAGTTGGTATTACAGTCTAAGCTTAACGGGAAAGATTCAATCTACGCAGACCTCAAGAAGTTACCACCCTCTGAAAATCTTGTAGATTTTATTAAGTCTCAAGCTGATCGGGGAATAAAGCTATCCAAAATCTCAGATTATGATAATTTAGTTATCTGTTTAGACGCGTTAGATGAAGTCAGGCAGGAATATTTTTCAAGTATTGTAGAGAAGATTAAAGTTTTTGTACCGAAGCATCCCAACACTAACATAGTCATATCGAGCAGGTGGCATTTTTTCCAAAAGTATCAAGAACTTTTTATCGATTTAGACTTTCGGTATGCACATATTTCCCCTTTCTCGTTGGACAAGGTCAGGCTTTACCTTAAGCAGAAGTTCATATCAGAGGAAGATATTGATAAACTTCTGGACCCCTTACACTTCAGCCATCGAGACCTAATTATTCAGACTCCGAGATATCTTAAACTTTTTGTTGATTATATTGAGGAAAAAGGGGTTACAAATGTAGGGTCGTTATCAAGAAGTGACCTTTTTGAGCATTTTATCTATAAGAAATTGGAAATAGAAGATAAAAAGTTGAATATGCAGAAGAGAAATCTTATTAAACGCGTCTTAGAAAAGTTAGCCTTGATAATGGAGATTTATAAAACAAACATCTTAACAAAAGATGAATTGATGACGTTTTTTGATGATTTAAAGTCTGACCTGAAAGTAAGCCTACTACAGCAAGTCCCGTTAGAAGTTTTTTATGACAAGACTGTTCTTAAAGACAATATTGACACAATCGAATTTGATAATACCGAGTTTCAAGAGTACCTGGCGGCAAAAGAAATTATACGATTAGGACATCCTCAACAAGTTATTTTTGATCTTTCAGTGGACCCGGAACTCAGGGAAATCTATCCAAGCTGGTTCAATACGCTTACTTTTTTAATTGAGCTTGATATCTCCCTTTTAAAACCAATAATAGATTTCGGAAGTCGTAAAAGGGGAGGGTGGATACAAGATGAGGAATATCACCGTTTTCTCACAAGAGTTAATCTACACCAGCTTCCGAAATCAGATCAGAAGATTATTTTCGAAGAGATATTTACTTATTATCAATCGATTCTTCATTGGATTGATTGGAATATAGCAAAAAACCTGGCAGCCTATTTCGATCTATCACAGCATGATCTTTTGAAAAGTTATTTGAATAAGAAGAGGTATGGTTTTGTTGAAGAACGTTTTGTTCAGTTGGGAAATATTGCGCAAATAGTTGGGTTTATTTTAGAACGAGACATTTTCAACTCAATAGATAGAGCATTTTGGAGGAATAAACTTATAAAGTTTGCAAACGACAGGAATGAAAATGGAGTAATTCAAAGACATGCATTATTCGCTCTTCAAAATCTTAAGGACGATTCCATTATTGATGCTGTAGCAGATGTTTGGAATAGGAGTGATCAACTTATCAAAGACCGATTTTTAGAACTTTGCATAGAAGTCAATCCAAACCACGATTCATCACTCAAGTTTTTTGTCGAGGGAGTTAAAATAGACTCTATACATGCGCGATATGGATTATATCGAGTCTATAGCTCTCAAGCTATCAATAGACTATTACAGTATTTCAAAGATGATGAGGTGTTTTTAAGTAAGTTTTTAGATCGCGAGCGTATTTTCAAGGAAAAGGACGGCCAACTTATTGCAAATATCAAATCAGTATGGAATGAAACTGTAAAGGATAGGTTGCAAGTATTAATTAAAAAAGCCTTTGAGTCAAAACAGTGGTATCACGCAGAAAGATCTGAGTTTATAAAAAATATTTCTCTTCTACTTAAAGAGAAAGACAGAGACTATATATTTGAATTAATAAATCAGATTAACTCCTCAGAAAGACTTAAAAAGAATCTATTTTGCCTGCAATCAATATTTGTTTTACTCTTAGAGAAAGACCAGGTTAACAAATTTGTTGACATGCTTTCTAACCTTGAGCATGGAAATAAGGTAGCTCTTTCGTCTCTCCAGCAAATCAAGTTCTCTTCACGATCTGAAGCGGAAGAAATCTACGAGGAAGGCAGACAATATTTTACTAAAGAGTATACAGAAGCAGAAAAATACTGGAGGAAGCAAAAACGTAAGCCCACTGCGGAAGATCACATTTGTAGAGATTTTCAACGAAAGCTTCAACCAAGTCCGGGTCTATTTATGATGGATGTTTTTGAATTCTATGTTAGGAATAGCGAGATCATTAATAAACGAATGATCAATACTGAGAGAGAAAAACTAATTGAACTTGTGACCGATACTGTTTTTGATAAATTCGATCCCGCTATGCAAGAAGTTAAGATTATAAAGCAGGACGGTGGAGGGAAGTCTTATAACACGCACTCATGGATCCAGATCTTCGGAGACTGTTTAAAGGTAGCGCAGAAACTGAAGCTCGATGTCAGTAAATTGAGAACCAAGATCATTAGTTATATACCATTCGCTTATCATGAGCATTTAAAAGCAATTTTTGAGTTGGTGAAAGATATAAAATCAACAGAAATTAAGAGCCTGTTAAAAGTTTACACTGATAAAAGTTCTGACCTCTGGCGGCATATGCCAGGTAATTTAATAGATGCTTCAAAAAAGTATGTAATAATTGAGGCTGTACCGATACTCAAAGAGTTTGTAAATCGAGAAGAATTTTCTACCTATGAGAGGATAGGCGCCTTAGAGGCATCGGAAATCCTCAAGCCAGATAAGTATTTCCTGAGTTCTATATTCAAACGATATCTGAAGACTCAAAAAAAATTAGCAGAAAAGGCCAATAAACTTTTAATAGAAAGACATAAAGACGAGAAAGCAATTGATTGGATGTTTAAGCAGGTGCAAAAGCGTGCATTTACTTTTGCAGAACCTAACAGCGCCCATTCTGTAGGAGAGGAAGAGGCTGAACTTCACGACAAAGAGTTTGCTTCTTCGTTAATGAGGTTGAAAGACTTTAAATATCAAAATAATTTTTTGGGGCTTTTATTGTATTCTTTTCGATTAATAAAAAGGGACAAATCATACTACCATTATGCTCAATATATCTGGCAGATTGTATATGCTTACTTCGATAATTTAAAAGAAAAGAAATCATATAAACCACTTAAAGATCTTGAAGATTATTTGCAGAAACATTCACATGAAAGTGGAGCAAACTGGTTTTCTGGACGCATAAGAGAGTTACGGCGCTCTTATATGAATTTCATAGGAAAACCAAGCAATGTTTCCAAGTGTATTCAGATTTATAATAACTTCAAGGCAGGACAATATCTTGAAATTACTTCTCCTGCAGATTTACTTGAGAAAGCAAAAGACATAATTAACAAAGAATTGAAGGCATGGGTAATAGGCGAAGGACAAAAGATTATAAAGGCAGAAGAAACGGATATTCAGAAATATATCAAAATACAATTAGAGAATGGTTTTCTAAGGAAGGGTTTTAGACCCCAAGAGGTTACTGTAATTAGGGAACCTCAGTTGCAAGATGATAAGCGTACTGATTTTATCATTTTCTATGGTTTCATCGGGCCAATTATTATTGAAGTCAAGTTAAGTCGCAGCTCTGACCTAAAAGGACAATTAGAGAATAAAAAATCCTTCAAGAGCATGAAACATTATATGGATAACTATAAGGCATATTTTGGGATATTCCTGGTCATTGATAACCAGTTTGAAGGAAAAAGGAATAATTGGACTACTCAATTAAAATTGATAAAGACGGCTTATGAACGAATTGATAATGTTGAGGTACTTGGTATCTCTATGTGATAGAAGCAACTAAGGTATGCTTTTATTTAGAGGAAGACCTTAGGGTACCTCAGATAGGAATATTCAGTAAGCTGTTACTTATAAGTGCAGGTTTCAGGATATTGCTCTTTTGGAATCATGATGTGCTGGGGCAGTTTGAATCTGTCAAAGAAAGGATTTGGCTGGAACTGGAGAATACAGATGAACCCCATCCTCACCTTAATCCTCTCCCTGATGGAGAGGAAATTAGGAAAAAGGAATTGGAATTATAAAGGGAAACCACAGGAAAGGTTGAAACATTAGAATGGCAAGAGGTAAAAAAAATACGAATGGAAATGGCAAGCAGCTAACCACCCAGCAATCCGTAAACTCCGCAATAAAATCTATTTGCGATATCATGCGCCGTTCTAACTGCGCCGGGGCGATGCAGTATGTCCCTGAGCTGACCTGGATACTATTCCTCCGCATTCTCGATGAAACCGAGATCCGCGAGGCAGATGAGCATGAGGCGCTAGGCATAGAGTTTAAACCTTCCTTATCTGTGCCCTTTCGCTGGCAGGACTGGGCGGCGGCCCCTTTTAATGAGAAAATCACCGTTTCACAAAATGGCCATAGACAGGGATGGAGACGCAAGGAGCTGAATGACGGCCCGATGGGCGATTTCTTTAAATTCGTCAATCAGGAGCTGATACCCCATCTTAGGGGGTTGGAAAGCCTGCCGAATGCAACCCCGCGCCAGAGGGTCATCAGTGAGATCATGTCCGGAATTGAGCGGGTCCGGATTGATACTGAGAGGAATTTCCTTGATGTTATAGATAAGGTACAGGAAATCAGTGTTCATACGGTAGACCCAATACACGTGTTTCCCCTTTCACAGGTATATGAAGGGCTCCTCCTTAAAATGGGGGAAAAGAATAATGACGGTGGTCAGTTCTTCACGCCCCGTGAGATTATCCGTGCCATGGTAAGGACCATCAATCCGCTTGTCGGCGAGACCGTATATGACCCGGGTTGCGGCACCGGGGGGTTTTTGGCCCAGAGTTATGAATACATGAAGGACGTACTTGGCGCAGACACGACCGCTGATCAATTGGAAACCCTAAAGCACAGGACATTTTATGGGCGTGAAAAAGAAAACCTCATATATCCGATTGCCCTTGCCAACCTGATCCTTCATGGCATAGATCAACCCAACATCTGGCATGGCAATACCCTGACGAATGAGAAGACCTATGACGGCCTCTTCCTCGACGCTCCTCCTCAATACGACGTTATCCTTATGAATCCCCCGTTTGGCGGCAAGGAGGGGAAGGCGGCACAGACTAATTTCGCATACAAGACAGGCGCCACGCAGGTGCTCTTTTTACAGCATGTTATGGATTCCCTGAAGCCAGGAGGGCGCTGCGGTATTGTACTGGATGAAGGAGTCTTGTTCAGGACGAATGAGACCGCCTTTG
>MHER01000064.1:6468-6765 GCA_001805205.1 Nitrospirae bacterium RIFCSPLOW2_12_42_9
GGAGTCTTGTTCAGGACGAATGAGACCGCCTTTGTCCAGATCAAGAGGAAACTCCTTGAGGAGTTTGACCTCTGGTGCATCATAAGCCTTCCGGCTGGCGTCTTTACCACTGCCGGCGCAGGTGTAAAGACAAACCTCCTTTTCTTCACCAAAGGAAAGCACACGGAAAAGATCTGGTATTATGACCTGTCAGATATCAAGGTAGGGAAGAAGACTCCTTTTACAATTAACAGGTTTGATGAGTTCTTCAAGCTCTTGCCAGTCCGTGGAGATAGCGAGCGAAGCTGGACTATTGAT
>MHER01000065.1 GCA_001805205.1 Nitrospirae bacterium RIFCSPLOW2_12_42_9
ATGCCGGTTCAAAACCAATTCTGATCATTCAAGCTGATGAGGAAGCAATGATCCGGGATCTCTGCCTTAAATATCTTGGCAAATCAAAATAGAACTGCGTATATTATTTAAATCTTACCATCACAGTCATACCTGGCTTTAGCAATCCTTCAGGATTTTTTATTGCAACCTTTACCCTGAAGGTCTTTATATCCTGTCTTCCCCTTGTTACATCCCTTTGTGTTGCGAACTCTGCCTCTCTCCCTATCTCAATAATCTCCCCGTCAAAGCCTTTATCCGGCAGTGCATCTGTTTTAATTATAGCACTGTTGCCGAGCTTTAATTTACTTATATCTGTTTCTTCAATATCAACCCTTGCCCGGATTTTAGTCAGGTCATATATAGTGTAAATGGACTTACCCGGAGAGGCCATCTCACCCTCTTCAAACGATTTATAAGCAATTATACCTTCGATAGGGGATAAGAGTTCAGTGTCCTTCAACTGTGTTTCAATTAGTTTTAGTTGTGCCCGCGCCTCATCTATAATTGCATGTGAATATTTCAACTGTGCTCCCGCTGCCCTGAGACCGGCCTTTGCTGTGTTGAGGGCTGCCTCTAAGCTCTGTCTTTTTGCTATTGCAGCATTAAACTGTGCGTTAGTACTATCATATAATGCCCTTGCAGAATCCATATCCTTTCTTGAGGCATATCCCTGACGAAATAGTTCCGAGATGCGATTAAAATTGTCCCTCGCTTCTTCGAAAATGGCCTTAATCCTTTCCACCTCAGACTCAGCAACCTTGATCTCTGCTATGGCACTTTCAACCCTTGCCTCTCCATTTTCCAGGTTTGCCTTTGCAGTTTCATATCCTGCCTCTGCACCTTTCAGCATGGCCTTCTTTTCATCAAGTCTTGCTTTGAGTTCTTCACTATCTAATCTTATCAAGGGGCTTCCTTTTTTAACAATATCACCCTCCCTGCAGCATAACCATACAATCTTTTCAGTTATCTTTGGACTGACTTCAACCTCTATTGTCTCAATTAAACCTGTTGTCTCAAGGGATTCACCACTTTTTGACGGCCCATGGGATATGCTATATGCGTATACTATTATTCCAAATAATATGATTAAAACAGCAGGAATAATAAATTTCTTGGTCATCTTATGGTTTATTACCCGATATGATGGATCATCAGCATATTGGTGGAACCGACTACACCCCACGGGACACCGAGGGTTATGATTATCTTATCCCCTCTTTTTACAAGGTCTGTCTCTAATAATTTTTTCTCTACATTATCAATCATGGCATCAGTGTTATCTTTTAGTTCCACATGAACCCCTTTTACTCCCCAGTATAAAGAGAGGCGTTTTAGAATTGGTGCCGTGTGGGTTATTGCTATTATTGGAATGTTAGGCCTGTATTTGGAAATAATGCAGGCTGTCCCTCCGGACCTTGTAAAAGTGACAATGGCCTTTGCATCAATATCCATTGCAGTATAGTAAACGGCATGGGCGATTGCATGTTCAGGGTCCCCTTTTACCTTTATCCGATCAGGATCCGGTTTAATAATCCCTAAGAGTTTGTCTTCTGTTGCATGGGCAATCCTGCTCATCATATTTACAGCCTCAACCGGATACTTTCCGACTGCGGTCTCTCCTGATAGCATTACAGCATCCGTACCATCTACTATTGCATTGGCCACATCAGATGCCTCTGCACGTGTGGGTGTCGGGTGATGGATCATGGATTCAAGCATCTGGGTAGCTGTAATTACCGGAGTACCTTCCTCATTACAACGTCTTATAATCTCCTTCTGTATGATCGGTACCTGCTCAGGTAACATTTCAACACCGAGGTCACCCCGGGCAACCATAATCCCGTCTGCTACTTTTAATATAGCCTCAAGGTTTTCTACAGCCTCTGGTTTTTCTATCTTTGCAATGACCGGTATTGAAGCACCTTCATGCTCCAGAATGTTTTTTACAACTTGTACATCCTCAGATGTCCTGATAAAGGATATGGCAATAAAGTCAACACCCTCTTTTATACCGGTAGCAAGGTCTTCCCTGTCTTTATCTGTGAGGCTTGGGAGGGATAGTGCTGCACCCGGCAAATTAATCCCTTTTTTTTCTGAAAGCTCACCACCACGTATGACCGTACAGTAGATGTCTTTCTCAGTGGTATTTTGAACTTCGAGCTCCAAAAGCCCATCATCAAGCAGTATACGCGCACCCCTATTGAGATCCTTAGGAAGACCTTCATAATTTGTTGATACCTCTTTATTGTCTCCGGGTACATCCCTCGTAGTTATTACAAATGGTTGACCTTCTTCCAGAGAAATTTTCTTATCCTCTATTTTACCTATACGAATCTTGGGACCCTGAAGGTCTAAAAGTATCCCGATATCCCTTCCGGTCTTTTTAGAGGCGAGGTGTATATTATTAATAACCCTGCGGTGATCCTCTATACTGCCGTGAGAGAAATTCAGTCTCGCAACATCCATTCCTGCAACAATGAGTTCTTCTATTATTTCTTGTGTGTTAGTAGAAGGGCCTAATGTTGCAATTATTTTAGTACGGCATTCCATAAAAATATTCTCCCTTTTCATAATACCACAAAAGTATTACTCTCTGTTAACCGGCATCAGCTCTATCTTTCTCCTCGGATTTCCTATTAATCCCTGCGGTCTGAATACCATCATAAGTACCATAGCACCCCCAAAGACCAGCATCCGATAATCCTGAAACCCTCTGAGCACCTCCGGTAAGATGATCAGGAGGGCCGCACCGAGTATAACGCCTGGAATACTCCCCATCCCCCCAAGGACTACCATTGACAGGACAATAACTGTCTCAAGGAATGTAAAACTCTCAGGGGATATAAAAGAATATCTCCCTGCAAAAAAGACACCTGCTACCCCTGCCCAGGATGCACCGAGTGTAATGGCGAGTATCTTCATTGTAGTAACATTTATGCCCATGGCAGATGCTGCAATCTCATCCTCCCTGATGGCTATCCAGGCCCTCCCTATCCTCGAATTATTTATCCGGTTAATAATGAAGATAGCCAAAATGGATATAACTAAAATAAGATAATAAAAATGTATGGGCTCGGAAAATACGAACTTGCCTATTGATGGAGAGCTTATGCCGAGTATCCCATTTGGTCCATGCGTTAATGAATCCCAGTTGTTTAAGATGAGATGCACAATCATAAGAAAACCTAATGTTACAATGGCTAAATAATCTCCGCGCAGTCGCAGCGTAATCATTCCGAGAAACATCCCTGCAAAGGCAGCAAGCAATCCCCCGATAAGAAGGGCAGGCCAGAAGGGGATACCAAACTCTGTATTCAGGATACCATAAGAGTATGCCCCAATTGCATAGAATGCAATATAACCGAGATCAAGGAGCCCTGCAAGGCCTACAACGATATTCAGGCCGAGTGCGAGGATTGCGTAAATTCCTGTAATGGTAAGGATATCTATGTAATAATTATTTAATGCAAATGGCACGAAGATTAAAAGGATCAGAAGGACTAACAGGAGGCCCTTATTTAAAATCGCTTTTTTAAATATATTATGTACGCTTTGTAAACCTCCTTTTATATTGTTTGATACAGCAATTCCACCACTGGCAGTTAAAAACATCTTTATCCCTTCAAAGAGGATAATCCCGCAAAATATTATCCCTCCCGATATTGCAGACTTCATTAAGGCTGTTATTGCGGACTGTTCTATACCCATGAATGGGAACAATAGAAAACCAAACCACAATGATACAATAATGGATTTATACCTTTTCCGGAACACGTTCACCCAATAAACCTGTTGGTTTGAATATAAGGATGAGTATCAGGATTATAAATGCAAAGGCGTCCTTATATTCACTGGATATATAGGCTGCACCGAGGCTTTCAAGGATTCCTAACAGAAAACCTCCGAATACAGCCCCCTGTATATTCCCGATCCCGCCAAGCACTGCGGCAGTAAATGCCTTTATTCCTGCAACATAACCCATGTAAAAATTCACCAGGCCATAATACATGGCAACCATGAAACCTGCAACTGCTGCAAGGGCTGAGCCTGTTATAAATGTGACCATGATTACTGTGTCTATGTCTATACCAACAAGGGATGCCATCTTTTTATCCTGTGCAGTAGCCCTCATGGCCTTACCGAGTCTTGTCTTTCTTATAAAGGTATGGAGGGCTGTCATCAGGAAAACAGACGTGATGATTATAAACATCTGCATATATGTGAGTGTTACATCAGCCATTGATAAACCGCCCGGCGGGAGGATATGAGGGAATATCTTATCAGCAGAACCCTGGGTCAACATTACATAATTCTGAAGGAATATAGAAACACCTATGGCGGATATAAGGGGTGACAGTCTCGGTGCATGTCTGAGAGGTCTGTAGGCTGCTCTTTCCATTGTTAACCCATAGGCACCGGAGATAATTGTTGTAATTATTAATACAATGAGTAAAGAAAGGATAAGACTTTTTGACGTTAATCCTGTTATTGTCAGAATAGAGAGGGAGATTATGGTGATATATGCACCGAGCATGTATATTTCGCCATGAGCGAAATTAATAAGCTCAAGAATGCCATATACCATTGTGTATCCGAGGGCGATAAGTGCATAGACAGCACCGAGGGTGAATCCATTGATTAGTTGTTGTAAAAACATCCGTTAATGGTTCGTTTCACCTGGTTTCCAGTATTCTGTGAATTTGCCATTTTTTACTTCCCAGACAACATATGGAGAATGAAGGATGTCTCCTTTTTTATCCCACTCTAATTCGCCAAGCGCCCCTGTATGTTTCATTTCGTGGATGGCTTTACTTATTGCTGCCCCATCTGCAGATCCGGCGGCCTCAATTGAACGCAGCAGCACATTAGCTGCATCATATGCATATATGGAATAAGGCCCTGGCTCACCATAATTAGATCTGTATGATTTGAGGAAATCCTTTGCATTCGGTATATTCTCAGGATCAGGGCTGAATGACAGATAACTCCCTTCAGAGGCCGGTCCTGCAATCTCAATGAATTTCTGGTCGATCAAACCGTCCCCGCTCATGAATGGAATATTTAAACCAAGTTCTCTCGCCTGTTTTATTATCAGGCCCCCTTCAGGATAAATTCCTCCAAAATAGAGGAGCTCAGGTCTTTTCCCCTTCAAAGCAGTGAGAACTGCCCTGAAATCTTTGTCGCCCTGAACGACACCAGCATAGTATACAACATCAGCCTTGTGATTAATGGCCTTTACGAACTCATCTGCCAGTCCCTGACCGTATGTGGTCTTGTCATGGAGCACCGCAATCCTTTTGAATTTCAGGACTTCAGAAACAAATGTTGCAGCCACAAGGCCCTGCTGGTCATCTCTGCCGCAGACACGGAATACATTTGTAAATCCCTGTTCTGTCAGTTGAGGATTGGTTGATGCCGGTGTGATCATCGGGATATTTGCCTTGTTATATGTGGCAGAGGCCGGGATAGAGGCATTGCTGTTAAAGTGGCCAATGATACCAATAGTCCCGGCATTAACGAGCTTGTTCGCAACTGAAACTGCCTGTTTTGGATCGTGCTGGTCATCTTCAACGATAATCTTAAGTTTTTTCTCTAATACTCCGCCTTTCCGGTTCCATTCGTTTATTGCAAGTTCAGCCCCGTTTTTCATATCAATGCCCATCTTACTCTGATCTCCTGTCATAGGGCCTGCAACCCCTATTTTAATAACATCTTCTTTTTTTGAACAACCAGTGATTATAGCGGCTAATAAAATGAAAAGACTGAGAAAGAGAACTGTATATCTAAGTTTCATTCGAAAATACCTTTTGGTCACCCTCATCCTTTATAAATTGCCTTAAAATACACTTATATATTCCTGTTGTCAATACAGTGTTATCTTCTTAACTCTTGCAGAATTCTGAAGGACTACCATGGCATGATGGAGGCGCTGGAGCCGCATATTTCTGTTGCGGATCGCTGCCTGGTCGTGGGAGGGAAACTTCTCATTACGGATCAGTGTCTGTAACTTACGCATCTGGTGATACAGTTCTTTATATATATCATCAGAGAAGTTTTTCAGGGTCAGGGGGTTTATGTAGATAAATCCATCCGCTATATCGGATGCGATTGCAGCAATACTCTTTCCTCTTACAAGGTCCTCTCCCATTTACAAATTAGAAATTATCATGGAAGGTGTAATCCAGTCAAGAGACTGCCAGTTTAATATCCTTGACTCGGTTCCATATCTTGTCGTAGTATTATTCCACTCCCTATGGAGAATAGACAAAACAACCTGAAAGGGTTTTTAGTTGTTTAAGAACTGGTCTCCATCACAGGTATTAGCTGCTGGATTTTTCGGCCTTATAGTGGTGGGTACCATCCTCCTTTTATTACCCTTTTCATCAGCCAATGGTTATAGCATAGGCCTGACCGATGCCTTTTTTACATCCGTATCATCTGTTTGTGTAACAGGTCTTATTGTAAAAGACACACCAAATGACTTCTCACTTTTTGGCCAGATGGTAATTCTATTTCTGATTCAGCTCGGCGGACTTGGCTATATGACATCCTCTACAATAATTGCCCTTATCCTGGGAAAGAGAATAGGGCTTAAGGAGAGGCTCATCATGAAAGAAAGCCTGAACGTACTCTCCCTTGAAGGTGTTGTACGTTTTACGAAGGCTGTCATTTGGACAATCTTCATTATCGAAGGAACAGCTGCTGTATTGCTATCCCTTAGATTCTCCTATGATTACCCTCCGCTTAAAGCCATATACCTCGGAATATTCCATTCTATATCTGCATTCAATAATGCCGGATTTTCCCTCTTTTCAGACAGCCTGACTCAATACAGGGGTGATGTCTCAATAAACATCATAATAATGGGTTTAATAATACTTGGCGGTATAGGGTTTATAATCTTCAGTGATATATATAGATTTTTAAAAGGTGAGGTTGTTTCACTCGCACTTCATACAAAACTTACATTACTGACTACTGTAATATTAATATTTATAGGGGCCGGACTATTATTTATATTTGAATGGCATAATAATGCAACACTGCAGGGACTCACAATAAAAGATAAATTGCTTGCCTCATTATTTCATTCTGTCACTGCCCGTACAGCAGGTTTTAATACACTCGATGTTGGAAAAATGGCAAATGATTCTATGTTCATGCTGATTATCCTCATGGTAATAGGTGCATCTCCAGGGAGCACAGGAGGGGGTATAAAGACCACGACCTTTGCCATTATGATAGTTGCCCTCTTATCAACGGTTCGCGGGAGGCAGGATTATACGGCTTTCAGGCGCAGATTGCCTGTGGACTTGGTTGCAAAGGCATTTCTCTTGACAACAATGGTCTCAATAATCATAATAGTTTCAACAACTATTTTACTATTGGTTGAAAACAGAAGTCTCGTTGCAACACTGTTTGAGGTTGCATCAGCATTCGGGACAGTCGGCCTGTCTGTTGGGAGTGGAGGGGCGGAGAGTCTTTCAGCCATCTTTTCTGATATGGGGAAGATGCTTATAGCATGTACTATATACGTTGGCCGTCTCGGGCCATTGCTTATGAGTATTGCCATAATTAAGGGTACACAAACCCCAAGCTACAGGTATCCTGAGGAAAAGGTCGTAATA
>MHER01000066.1 GCA_001805205.1 Nitrospirae bacterium RIFCSPLOW2_12_42_9
GCCTGTCTATGCTGGAAATTATCCCACAAGCCGTAACCCTCTGCAATATCACCAAGTGCCTTGTAGAGATGCTTATCCCCTCCGCTCACCCTCTGTGCCAATTGCCTGAATATCTCTGCTGCCTGATAATAACGCGCCCTTTTAAATAATAGTGCAGTCTCATGCCTCTCCTTTATTGCAAGTTCGTCCCATGGATTTATGTGGTGCAGTACCTGCTCTTTTCCATTGACAACAATACCGACTCCGCCTTTAGTCCTCTCCTTCCCGCTGATATATCTATACCCTGAAGAATCATCGACTGTTGCAAGGACAAGGGCTGCGACCATTGGTTTTGTACCGCCGGTATAATCAACAACCCAGTCTCCAGGCTCAAGCCTCCAGTTTTTCTGTATCTCCTTCCATTTGCCGGCGATTGCCCTGTAACAGGTCAGAAGGTCATCGGCATCTTCTGTAATAACTTCTGCCATCCATACCGGCCTATCCACAATCTTTGGCAGTATATCATTATTTATTATTGACCTCGTCTCTGCTGAGGCAAAGAAGCATAGACACTCTGGTTTTAACTCATTTATAGAATATATAACAGGTTCAGGACTACCACCAACTGAAATCAATAATGCTTTAGTTCTGAGGCCAGGCATATTTATCACTCCTGTTATTTTAAAAGTCATATTACTAAATATTAAAATGCAGGTCAAATCTACCGGGAAATCCACTGGAAAATTACTGTTGACATACGATGTACCTTTTGCCATCATAATTTCATGTTCTTCTTTTCCAGAAAGTCCCAGATAATAATACCTGATTACCTTTATGATCAGATGATGGATCATGCAAGGGATGAGTATCCGAATGAATGTTACGGGGTTCTTGTAGGTAACCCAATGAATAAGATAGTATTTGAGGTAAACAGGATCTATAACCTGGAGAATGACAGGACTGTTGACAGGTACTCGTTTAATCCACAGGAATTAAAATTAATTCAACATACTGCAAAAATACAGAGTCTTGACATATTAGGATTCTATCACTCACATCCGGACAGGGGGGACAAACCATCGGAATATGATAGAGAAGCAGCCTATCCAGGCTACTCATATATTATCATCTCAATTAATAAAGAGAAAAAGATATCAGCAAAGAGCTGGTCTTTCAGCAGTGAAAAGGAACCCTTTAAGGAAGATGAGATTACTGTAAGAAAGCAGAAGACTTGAGAATTATTTTATAAATTAATAGAATCTATCACAGGTAAAAACAAATGAAGAAGGTTGGTATAATCTCAAAGACAAGAAAAAGAGATGCAGGACATATCCTCTCTCAACTGGTTAAATGGCTTAGAGAACAGGATACAGAACCATTGATGGACCAGGAGACAGCATCTTTGATAGCAGTACAGACTCCATATACAAAGCAGGATATAGCATCACAGTCAGAATTTATCATTGTATTAGGTGGTGATGGGACCCTGCTCAGCGTGGCAAGACTGATAGGAGGGAAAGGTACTCCTATACTTGGTGTAAATCTCGGCAGCCTTGGATTTCTTACAGAGGTAACACTCGAAGAGATGTATCCCCTTCTTGAAGAAATACTGACCGGGACGATGGTAATAGATGAAAGAGGGATGCTTAATGCCTCAATACTAAGAGGGGATAAAGAGATAGCAACGTTCACTGTCCTCAATGATGTTGTAATTAATAAAGGTGCCCTCGCAAGGATGATCCTGATGGAGACCCGTGTTGATGGAAAGTACCTGAATACGTACAGGGCAGATGGCCTTATCATCTCTTCACCAACCGGTTCAACTGCCTATTGTCTCTCAGCAGGTGGACCTATTGTATACCCATCAGTAGGAGCTGTAATCATTAGTCCTATATGCCCGCACACACTCACAAACCGGCCTATAGTATTACCGGAGGATGTAAACATTGAAGTTGGTCTCTGTTCAGAGAATGAAGATGTCATGATTACACTGGATGGTCAGGAAGGCCATATGCTCAAATATATGGATAAAGTACTTGTAAAAAAGGCAAAGGGAACAACAAGACTCATACTTTCTCCCAAAAAGGATTATTACGAGATACTCAGACAGAAACTAAGGTGGGGTGACAGACCGGTTAGTTAGGATTTGGAATAATGTCTGGCCAGCGTAAATATTACGCTGTGACGCGGGTAGATTTGCTTAAAATATATTCGTGAATAGCCTTTGAAGCGACCTTAGCCTGCCCCATGGCCTTAATAACGGTTGCGCCACCAGTAATGATATCTCCTGCTGCATAGACGCCTTCACGGGATGTCTTTCCTGTTGCAGGATCAACAATTATAATACCCTTTTTATTTGTCTCAAGACCCGGAGTTGTCTCTTTGATAATCGGATTTACCCCAAACCCGAGGGCCATTACAACAGTATCTATCTCTTCTATAAACTCTGAGCCAGGGATTGGTTTTGGACTCCTTCTGCCGGAGGCATCAGGTTCACCAAGTTCCATCTTTATACACTGCATACCATTTACAAAATAGTTATCGTCTCCAATAAACCTCACAGGATTAGTAAGGAATTTAAAACCAACACCCTCCTGCTCTGCATGCTCCATCTCACGCGGCAGGCAGGGGGCCTCCTCCCGGCTCCTCCTGTAATATACAGTAACCTTCTCAGGTTTGAGGCGCGCTGAAGTCCTGGCAGCATCCATTGCAGTATCACCAGCACCAATAATTGCAACCCTTTTACCAAGGAACACAGGAGTCAGGCTTTCAGGAAAAAGATCTGCACGCATAAGATTGACCCTTGTTAAAAATTCATTGGCTGAATATATGCCGCACAGATTCTCCCCAGGTATGTTCATAAAATATGGAAGGCCTGCACCTGTGCCTATTAACACAGCCTCATATCCTTCTGCAAAGAGGTCATCTACTGTGAGGGTCTTTCCAATAACTGCATTACATATGATCTCAACCCCCATCTTCTTGAGCATCTCTATCTCTGTATCTATCACATCAATTGGAAGTCTGAATCTGGGTATACCATAAACAAGCACACCACCAGGCCTGTGGAGGGCCTCAAAGATTGTTACCTTATGACCCAGTCTTGCCAGCTCACTTGCCCCTGTAAGACCGGCCGGACCAGAACCTACTATCGCAATCTTTCTCCCTGTGGGCGGAGCCATCTCAGGGATTTCAATAAGCCCGCTCATCCTTTCATAATCCGCTGCAAAACGCTCAAGCCTCCCTATAGCAACAGATGCCCCCTTTTTTGCTACCACGCAAACAAGCTCACACTGGTCCTGCTGGGGACAAACCCTTCCGCAAATGGCAGGCAGCAGATTGTACTTTTTTAAAGACCTTGCAGCGCCAATGAAATCTCTTTCCTCTATCTTTTTTATAAAAGCCGGAATATCTATCCCTACAGGACAACCCTTTATACAAGGCGCCTTACACCCATCGAGACATCTCTTTGACTCTGTTAATGCATATACCTCAGGATAACCAGTTGGTACTTCAGTAAAATTTCTTACCCTTACTGCAGGTTCCTGTTCAGGCATATCCTGAATAGGTATCTGCATCCTGTCTTTATTGGAAATTTCCCCGCTCACAGGTTTTTCTCCTTGCATAAATGTAATTCCATTGCCTTCTTTTCATAAGGTATATACATCTTCTGACGGTTAACAAGCTCTCCAAAATTAACCTGATGTCCATCAAAATCAGGACCATCAATGCAGGCAAATTTGGTAGTGCCGCCAACTTCAACACGGCATGAACCACACATCCCTGTACCATCCACCATTATTGCATTGAGACTCACATAAGTCTTTATATTAAGCGGTCTTGTCATCTCTGATACTGCCTTCATCATAGGTACAGGACCTATAGCAGTCACCATATGGACAGGCTCCTGTTTTAAGATCTCTGTCAGGACATCTGTTACCAGTCCTTTCACTCCCTGACTGCCATCATTAGTAGATACCTCTACCTTATCGCAAATTGTCCGTAATTCATTCTCCATAAGAACGAGTTCTTTTGTCCTCGCTCCAATTATCCCTATCACCTTATTTCCACGGGCCTTTAAATCCTTTGCTATCGGGATTATGGCACCTGTCCCATATCCACCACCAATCAACACGCATGTGCCATATTTGTCTAAATGGGAAGGTTGTCCGAGTGGACCAACAACATCTGTTAATGAATCACCAACTCTTAGATTTATAAGTTCTGCAGAGGTCCTCCCCACAGCCTGCACAATAATCCTGACTGTCCCTTTATTCATATCCCAACCGGAAATACTGAGAGGTATCCGCTCACCATTTGGGGTAACTCTGACTATGATAAACTGCCCTGGCTGCATCTTCCTCGTAGCAAGCGGGGCATGGACCTGCATCATTACAGTATTCGGGGCAAGCTCTACTTTTTCCATTATTTTATAACTCATTCCGTGGATCTCCGGTAATAAAAATGGTTATTAATGTATTAACCGTACTTATGTTTCAATTCGTTACAGTGATTGTTGAGCATAGCAAGTGAGAGACATTTCTGTCAAGCAATATTTGTGGTTTTATGGTTCGAATTGACTCATAATGCCCTCCCATTTTATAACACATCCTTTTCTAAAACTTGCATTTTTTAGAAAAAAACGTGTATAATTGGAATTAATTTACGATTGACCAGAGAAGGCATTTAGATAAAATGGAGCATACACTTCTTTTAAACGCTACTTATGAACCCCTAAAGGTTATTCACTGGAAACGGGCTGTCACACTCCTCTTTCAGGGAAAGGTTGAGGTCCTTGAGGTATACAACCGTGAGGTTCATGGTATCTCAATCACCTTCCCATTACCTTCTGTCTTAAGACTCCTGAAGCTGGTACGTGCCAAGGATATTCACAAGGTAAAATTCTCAAGGGCAAACATCTTTGCGAGGGATAGTTACAGGTGTCAGTATTGCGGTGATAAGTTTGATGTCAAGGATCTGACATTTGACCATGTAATACCTGTTGCAAAGGGTGGGAAAAAGAGCTGGGAAAATATCGTTACTGCATGCTGGAGGTGTAATAATAAAAAGAGCGGTCACACCCCCCTGGAGAGTGGGATGCGTCTGATTAAACATCCATGCGAACCAAAATGGCTCCCGCATGTAACAATCACTATAGGTATAAGAAATACACCGGAAAATTGGCGCGACTATCTATACTGGAATGTAGAGTTGGATAAGGATGAACCTGATTAACCCGAAAAATGCATTTGGCTTTAATTCTTCGGGTTAATCAAATCTATGTCCTGAATTTGTTATAGATCGCCTTTAGATCAGTTATGTCCGCCCCATGGTATTTACCTTTTAAGCCTGCTACCCTCGATTCGTAGACCGGTTTCTCCGCCTTATAGAAGATGCCGACCGGTACTTTTGCCTCTGGATTTATCGTGTGATTAAGGGCACTCTCTGCTATCTCGAATGCCTTCATTCTGTCTGTCTTATCTCTGTGGGTTTCGTCAATGTTGTATATCCTAGGGCGGTAATAATCAAAGGTATCAACCGTATTGAATGTGGGACATGGTGAGAGGATATTAACAAAAGAAAAGCCTTTATGCTCAATGGCCTGTTTGATTATATCACCGGTTACCTTTGGATTTCCGGCAAATGCCTGGGCAACAAATGTTGCGCCATAGGTCAGCATCATAGTAAGTGTATTCATAGGAGAATCAATTGTACCGTACGGTGTTGTTGATCCCTTCATCCCCTCACGGCTTGTAGGAGATACCTGTTTCTTTGTAAGTGCGTAAATCTGGTTATCCATAACAACGAGGGTTATATCTATATTTCTCCGTGCAGCATGAGGCAGGTGGCCTCCACCGATTGAAAAGGCATCACCATCACCGATTGTCACCATCACGAGAAGTTCTGGTCTGGCTAATTTTATACCGATGGCTACTGGCAATGCCCTGCCGTGACATGAGTGGAATCCAAATGTCCTCATCCAGAGAGGCAGGCGGCTTGAACAACCAATACCTGATACGATTATCGCCTCATCAGGGTTAACATTGAGCTGACTGAATGCATTACAAATCGCAGCCGTAACTGCAAAGTCTCCGCATCCGGCACACCATGTAGGTTCAATCGCACTTCTGTATTCCTTTGGCTTTAACTGTAACTTTACATCTAAGGCTTCCATTATCATCTCCCCTTTTTGTTTTTCATCCGAAAATCCTTGTTGTTTGTCTAACATAAGCCATATATTAGGGTCTTTAATTACATATCTTAAAAACTCATTAATGGTAAAATGGCCGGTTGAACGTTTAAAAGTTTCATCCGCGTGCTCGTGGCACATTCCTTTGTTCTTAAAACCGGCCAGGTCAGGTTCACCTTCGGGGTCTTTAACCACCAGTAAATTCCGACCTTATGATCTACCATTTCCTGAGTTCTCCTTAACCTTATATCAAAAACACAAGTCTTCCCTTTATGCTGCCTTCTCTGCGAGTAAAACATCATAGCCCAACTGCCTCAATTTATTCACATGGTACCTCTCAACCTTATCCTTATTGCGCCTATCTAAATAATCCCCCCCAAGCTCCTTATAACCAACCTTATCCTTTAGAATGTGGTAAGCAATCACCAGTATCTTATGCCCTATCGCTACGACAGCCTTCTTCTTACCTCGCCTCCCTGCAAGTCTATGATATTTATCTCTCAAGTAAGTATTCTTTGTCCTCGACGCTGCTAAGGCGCATTGAACCAATACAACCTTTATCCATATGTCTCCATGCGTGGTCCTTGCGCTTTTTTTTTACCGGCACTCTCATTATTCCCAGGACTCATCCCAGCCCATGAAGATATATGCGCATCCGTAGGAAATTTACTCATATCGGCACCTATCTCTGCTACTATCGCTGTCGCACCAATCTTATCTACACCAGGTATCGTATCCAGCAACTCTAAATCCTTAGCAAGGTCCTGCTTCTTTATAAGTTCATCCATCTTCCCCTCAAGCTTCACCATCATACTCTCTATATATTCTATGTGCTTAAGGCTCATCTCTATCAACATCCGATGATGCTCTGTAACCCTGCTGTTAAACGACTTCTTTAGTTCTTCCTTCTTATTCTTTAACCTCCCCTTTGCTAATTCACTTAATCCCACCGCATCAGTATTGCCTTTTATTATGTCCCTTATCATCAGCCTACCTGAAACACCAAGCGTATCTGTAGCCACTGATGATAACTTTATGTTCGCATCCTCCAAATACTTCTGCAGTCTATTCTTCTCAGCAGCAATGTTATTATTTAACTTGCTCCTGTATCTGGTTAAATCCCTCAACTGTCTTATGTATATGGGAGGAATAAAGCTCCCATTCAATAACCCGTTCCTCAATAATCTGCACAACCATTCACTGTCAGCTACATCAGTCTTCCTCCCAGGGACATTCTTGATGTGCCGGGCATTTACTAACATAATCTCAAACCCTTCCTCCAAAATATTGTATACAGGTCTCCAGTATATCCCCGTACTCTCCATCGCCACATGTGTCACACCCTCACTCTTCAGCCAATCCCTCAATCCCTCTATATCCTCAGTCATTGTTGAGTATGTCCGTATCTCCTTCTTTGTAATCTTACCCTCTCTCCCAATCATGATGCATGCTGTCAAGGTCTTCTTGTGAACATCAATCCCACAACAATTGTCAAATATTGCTTCCATTGCACTGCCCTCCTCTTTAAAATTAGGTTAAAGAACAACAAACAGTATACAATGAAAATCTATCACTGTGGAGCAATTTTCATGCTCCTTTGTGCCCCGAAGGGGCATGACGGTTCATCTGAAAATCCTTATTGTTTGTCTAACATAAGCCATATATTAGGGTCTTTAATTACATATCTTAAAAACTCATTAATGGTAAAATAGCCGGTTGAACGTTTAAAAGTTTCATCTGCGTGCTCGTGGCACATTCCTTTGTTCTTAAAACCGGCCAGGTCAGGTTCACCTTCGGGGTCTTTAACCACCAGTAAATT
>MHER01000067.1:0-523 GCA_001805205.1 Nitrospirae bacterium RIFCSPLOW2_12_42_9
GTTACAGAAGCCAACAGCAAAGTTTATTTTACTCGGACTTGATTATCTCTCCCTGGGCTGTGAGGTAGTTACCCATGTATGCCTCATAGATGACAGCGTTATCAGTACTGTATAATTTCCCCTTGTAAGGGGTCTTTACTGCAACAAGCCTTCTCCTGACGGTTTCTCCAATAAATCTCAAATCTCCTTCTATGTCTTTTTTGGCCTGTGGGTTTACAGGCTTTACAAGGAGTGTACCATTCATCTCATTGGACACAGTCAATGTGAAGGCCCCTGCAAGATACTGAATCTTTTTAGGATCCTTAACCAGCGGTATCAGGAGCCTCTCTTTCTGGGCTTCAAAGATATTGTAGAGGTGATTATTTGAATTATCTCCCCAGATCTTTATGCCGGCATCCTTCCATCCCTTTATAGATGTGGCAGATTTATCGATCTTAACAATATCAGAGGTGGTCTTATAGAGTTTTAGGAGGTTATTGATGGTCTCCTTCTTATGCCCTATAAACACCCACCCGTCCCATAG
>MHER01000067.1:559-6113 GCA_001805205.1 Nitrospirae bacterium RIFCSPLOW2_12_42_9
GTTCGGATGGTAGACAATCTTCTCCTTATGTGGTCCTGTTATGCTTTTGGAATTATTCCCGCCGGATAATTTTTCCAGGTATGGTGATAGTGGTGAGGTCTTTTCTATTTTACCCACCTTTGCTGCAAGGACAGGTATATCATCAGGAGAATAATATATTACATAAAAGTTTGCAGGGAGTTTCTGGATTATAGGCGCCCCTCCAACTGTAAATCGCAGGTTCTTCTGAATAAATGCCTGTACCCCTGGTTTGTCTTTATTTAACTCAAAGGTCAGGGCAGAACCATCTGACACTGTTATAATAACAAATAAAGCAACAATAAAAAGTAATACAAGAAGTCTTCTCATTATATACCTCCGGTTATTTTGATTTACCAGTTGGATGTATCATAACATGTGTCATTATATTATCATTTTCAGTGTTAATAGTCATCTCTGCCTTCAGATTGCTGTTGGAAAGGAACCTGTCTAAAAGTTCAATGATATATGTGATGTCGCCCTCAATGGCCTCAATTTCGCTGATGTCTGTAACACCTATAACCAATTCTATAACAAGTGTATTACTCCCTGTCTTCCTTAATTTTATAGTACCTCCCTTTATACTGCCTGAAGATGAGAGGATCAAAAAACCAAGCTTTTTTTCAAGATCTTCGATAGACCTGGTAATCTCCTTATTATCATTTGAAAATGATATATATGCAATATCCTTCTTATCATAGACCTGTTGAGTTAATTCTTCTCCAGGTTTAATACCTGAGACCTTACCTTTATCTGAAACAGGTCTGATAATCCTGTTAATAATATTGTCACCCTCTGCTAAAAATAAGGTACCCTCATCCTGATATATAAGTATCCTCTTACCCTCCGGCGTTCTTATTGTATATTCTCCTTCAATAACACCAACCCCCCGATACTGTATCTGCTCCATCAGAGTCCCACGAATTATCCTGAACAGTCTTGACCTCCAGCCAAGGTCTACAGCAACAGCCATCTCTCCTTCCTCTCCTGTCTTTGCAACATATAGCTCTATTGTTGGTGGTATAAAAGGTTTAAGGTAGAAGGGTATATTGGGTAGAGTTCGGCCTTCCAGAGGGACAGAGGCAATTATTGATGATAAGGGTTTATTCCAGATGCCTCTTGTCTTAATGATCCCTGCAAGATATGTATCTTTATAAAAATTACCTTTTAAACCTGAGGGGGGGAATGGCCTGAAAAACCAGACTAAGATAACAATGACAAGGACGACCAGTATTATCAAACCATATTTTAACCTGCGCATTATCTAAAGTCGCCTTGCAATGATAGATGCACCGATGCCAAACCCGCGTAATCCGGGGAGCCTGCTTATCAGAGAATCAACCTTGCTAAGGGCCATAACTGCGTGACTTAAGAACCCCCTGCCTGATGGGTCATAATGGATATTCTGTGGAAGGAGGTTTGGGAAGATTATTATTCCTTCAAATGATATTAGTTCAAGTCCATAAGATATCAGAAGTCTTTTTATCTCCCCAGGTGTGAAGGTCTTAAATTTCATAGTGTTAAATTTGCCTGTAGAGTCAATGAAAGACCAGATACGGACATGTCCTTCAGAGATGCTTGAATTTATAGCTGTACTTAGCTCTTCCCATTCATAGAAAAGGCTGAGGTTCCATTTATTATCTATGTCGAAGAAAATATAACCTCCTGGCTTACACACCCTGGCAATCTCACTAATTGCAGAAGAATAATCTTCGTGAATATGACTCAAGATATCCCCATAGGCAACAACGGCCTCTACTGTCTTATTTTTAAGAGGGATCCGGGTGGCTGAGCCAACAGAGAAATTACAGCCCGGGATTTCCTTGCCGGATGCCTGACCAATAGATAGGGGAGAGATGTCTATCCCTATTACCTTTTTTACATTCTCCATCGTTGATATCCTTTTTGAAAGGATCCCTGTACCACATCCCAAATCCAGGACAGTCCCGTGAAACTTATCTTTGTTCTGTTCTATGGTTTTATTAAAGATGCTATAAAAAATTTTTAAGGCCGGTACCTCTTCAACCCAGTGATCATACACAGATGCCAGTCCATCATATACCCTTTCAGGATTCGTTAGAGACTCTGTACTTACATAATCCATAACCGTATTCCCCTTTGCTATGTGCTGTTGTTAGAATAATGGGATAAAAACATTGGAGATAGAGTGCTCATAAACGGAGAACACGTGAATGGTGCAGATTGGATTGAATAAGCTGGTAGTAGAGGTTAACCCTACTTATACGTATCATACAGGATTACGTTCTCTAAATTTTTTACCTGTTGATGCATATCATTACGGAAGTTATCGACCAAAGTCAACCTTATTTTAACAGCTAAAAATAATAAGTCAATAATCAAAATGGAAATTTTTTAAAAAATTTAAGCTTCCGGTAGAGAACTGCGGGATTTTGTTAGCTTTACTCTTTCTGTGAAGCATCACAGCAGGTTCAGTGGGTCTACATCAATCTCTATGAGTCCATGCTTATGCTTACTGCTTGCATTAAAAGCCTTAAGGGAGTTTTTAATAATTCTGTTTAGTGTCCTGCTGTCGTTCGCCTTCATTATAATATGCCACCTGAATTTCCCCCGTATCCTGATTAAGGGGGCTGGTACAGGCCCTAATATATCTGTCCCTTCTCTCCTCTTCTCATCCAGAGCAGCCTTAAACCTCTCTGCAGAGGACTCTACCAACTCTTTATTATTCCCCTTTATCAGTATTCTTACAAGCCTCTTATAAGGAGGGTAGCCAAGTGTCTTCCTGAAAGATGACTCCTCCTTGTAGAATCCCTCAAAGTCGTGCATTGAGGCATATCTGATACTGTAATGGTCAGGATTGAATGTCTGCACTATAACCTCCCCAACCTTATCACCCCTCCCTGATCTGCCGGCCACCTGCGTAATGAATTGAAATGTCCTCTCTGCTGAACGAAAGTCCGGCAGATGAAGGGAGGAATCTGCAAAGAGGACACCTACCAGTGTTATCTCCGGCAAGTCTAATCCCTTTGTAACCATCTGTGTCCCAATTAATACATCCGCCTCTTTATTTTCCATACTCTTAAATATTTGGTGGTGGGAATGCCTCTTAGTTGTAGTATCCCTGTCCATTCTGACTACGCGGATCCCGGGGATTATCTTTTTTAGCTCTTCCTCCACCCTCTGTGTACCTGCACCAAAAGCCCTGAATTTGTGTCCACTGCACTTTGAGCATGTGTCAGGGGGGGTGATCCTGTAGTCACAGTAATGGCAGTGCAGGGAGTTATCGCTCTTATGATATGTAAGGGAGACACTGCAATTCGGACATTCAGGGGAGTATCCGCAGTCAAGACAGAGGAGAAATGGGGAGAAACCACGTCGGTTCAGGAATAGGAGGGACTGCTCACCATTGTTTAATCGCTGCTTTAATGCCTCCAATAATTCATCAGTGAATATGGAAAACCCCTCTTTCTTTCTCATATCAACGATCCTTACAGGGGGGAGCGGGCGTCTGTTAATCCTCTCCGGAAGTGACAGGTATACATACTTTTTTGTCGTGGTATTATAAAAAGACTCGAGAGAAGGTGTTGCAGAGCCAAGTATTACAGAGGCCCTGGATAGCTTTGCCCGCATAATGGCGAGGTCACGGGCATTGTATCTGAAACCATCCTCCTGTTTGAATGAGTGCTCATGCTCTTCGTCAATCACAACAAGGCCGAGATTTTTGACCGGGGCAAAGACTGCTGCCCGGACACCGATTATTACATCTACCTTACCTTCCATTATCTTTAACCACTCCCATATCCTCTCATTATGTGTGAGACCGCTGTGAAGTACTGCAACCCTCTCTTTGAATCTTGCAAAGAACCTCGTAATAAGCTGCGGGGTTATGGCAATTTCGGGCACAAGGACGATGCTGGATTTACCACTCTTTGTAACATAATCAATCGAATGCATATATATCTCAGTCTTACCACTACCTGTGATACCATGGAGAAGATGCACGCTAAAGTCCCCCTTTTTTAGCGACTCCCGTATTGTTGACAGGACTCCTTCCTGATGGGGTGTTAGTATTGGTGGGGCAGCAACAGTATCCCGGGGTTTATCTGCAAATGGCGTTTTATCTTTAAATAAATCTAAAATGTTATAGGACTTTTTAGGAGGCCTTAACTCCTTTTCTTCAGGGATGCCTGAGAGCGCTGTCTTCAGGACCATACCGAGTGGAAACAGATAATACTCAGAGGCCCATTTACAGAGATCAAGCATAGTCTTGTCAATCAGAGGTGTGGCATCGAGGATACTGGAGATTGGTTTTATCTGACCCTGCTTGATTTCAGGCTTGAGATGGGTTGGTAGTTCTTTTGAAGTGTTTATTATATACCCTGTAACCATCTGCCTTCCAAATGGGGCAATAACCCTCTTACCCACGCTGATCTGACCTTCCATCTCAGGCGGGCATTTATATATGAAAGTGTCTTCCAGTGGTCTGGGGACTGCTATGTGTAGGTACATAGTTATTTCTTTTTATCCTCAACTACTTTCATTTCCAGAAGTCTCTCTCTTTCATGTTCTATCTCGGCTTTCAGGACTTCAGGATCAGGTAATTGCAGTTTATACTTTGAAGTAAATATCCTGTTATTCATTCCACCCAGAGAGTATTCAACAACAGTCTTCTTCTTGCCGGTGCAGAGAATAATGCCCACAGGATCACCCTCTTCAGGAAGTTTTTCTTTATCCTTCAGGTAGTTCAGGTAAAGGTTCATCTGACCGGCATCTGCATGGGTAAACTCACCGATCTTTAAATCTATCGCCACAAGACATCTCAAGATCCGATGATAGAGAAGAAGGTCAAGACGGTAGTGACTCCCTTCCAGGGCAATCCTCTTCTGACGGGCCACAAATGCAAAGCCCACGCCCAACTCCAAAAGAAAATGTTCCAGATGATAGATTAAGGCCTCTTCCAATTGTGACTCTGAATACTCGTCCTTCAATCCGAGGAATTCCAGGATATAAGGGTCCTTGATCTCGTCTTCGGGCTTTATAGCGAAAGGTTTTTCATGGGCTTTGGCGATCACTGCCAGCTTACGTTTAGAAAGAGCCGTTCTTTCGTAGAGCATGGACTGGATCTGTCTGTCAAGTTGTCTTACTGACCAATTACCTCGGATACACTCCGCCTCATAGAATTCTCTCATAAACGGTTCCTCAAGACGCATGAGAAGACAATAATGGGACCATGAAAGAGGGAATTTCGAAGACAGTGCGTGCAAAATTTCAAATTTCCCATATACTGTCTGGGTTTTTAATGGGAGGATAGAATCTTCAGCCGACGGCTGAAATATCTCGGATAATTCGGCAGACAACGTCTGCCCATTCTTATCTTTCGATGATTCGGCAGACAGTGTCTGCCGAATTGGGAATAAAAGATAAAAAGTCCTCATATTTCTCAAATTCCTTATAGAAAAACCTTTACCAAACCGAAGCACCAAGTCTCTTGAAATCCTTTCTAACAATACCTCCCCATACTCAGCCCTTTCTTTACCTTTTTGTTCATGCTCCACAA
>MHER01000068.1 GCA_001805205.1 Nitrospirae bacterium RIFCSPLOW2_12_42_9
CCTCAAAAAGAATCTATCTTTTCTGGAAAGATTGGCGCTAAGTACACCAGGGATTAAACATGAACACTTTCTTGATATAATGGCCAATGCAAGACGCCGTGCTGATATAGAGAATAAATACGATGATGCTGCTGCCAGGCTCTATCGTGCAGTGGAGGCTTATGCCCAGATCAAGTTGGCAGGAGGCGGCATAAACACATCAGATGTAAAGATAGATTCATTGCCTCAGGAAATACGCACAGAATTCTCGAACAAATATAAAGATGAGATTGATAACAGGATCAAGCTCCCCCTCTACGGCTCTTACAAAGTACTTGAGCTTTTAAAAGACCCTGCAGGCCAGCTCTTCTTTGAGCAGTGGCCGCAGATGAAACTTCTCCTTGACTTAAGGAATAAGTCTATCCTTGCACATGGATTTGAACCTGTTAAACGTGAGAGATATGAAGACTTATTTAATCTCGTGTGCAAGATCAGCGGAATAAATGAAGGATCCCTTCCAGACTTCCCTAATATCATGCTGTAATCTATTGGAAGAGAAATGAATGTTAAAAAGAGATCAAAAGAACCTTCTGTACCTGCTTACAGAAAAGAGACTATCCGCCAGAAGATTATGTCAATCCTCGAAGGGCGTATACTTTCAGCCAGGGATATCTCTGGTGAGGTCGGGGTCTCCGAGAAAGGCTTAATAAACCTGGCAAGTGTCCTGCATGTCACGGTGAAGCAATAAAAGAGGCCCTTTTCTCCATTCAAGATTTCGGGTATTAGATCTTTTGTAGTATTACACCCATGCTTTATATGAGTTGACAATAACGGCATATAAAGGCATTTACAGCCAAATTAATGCGGAAATCGCCCTCTTTAATTCTTGCATTTATCATGTTTATCTGTTAATTTAAACCTGTAAATTATCATCTATACGAACATAAAAAAAATATTGTAAGGTGTAACGAAATTTTGATTAATTTAACCAAGACCGAAAAAATGCTTGTCGAAGCAAAAGGAAAAATCGCCAATCCGAGCAACCTTCCTTTTCTACAGGCCCAAATCTTGCAAAAAATCTACTTTGACTTATTTGAACAAAAACAAACAACCATTGAAAATTTATCTGAATTAACCGATTATCCAAAAGATAGTAAAATTCTTGGTGACGCCATTGAAGCACTTATTGAAAAAGGATTTTTAGATGGACACTTGTTAGGTGGCTTCAAAGTTCCAGAGCATTGCTTGGACCTATTTTCTAAAATAGTGAAAAGGAATGACTACAAGCATAAAACATATTCAACAAATATTCTTCAGTTTACTACGCCAGATAACATCTTCCCACGCCTTTTTGAAGAAGAACAAACCATTAGTGAACTTAATAAATATGGCGTTGTTCACAGATGGTATGATTATTTAGAAGATTTTCCCTACTCTCTTATTGAAGACAGAATAAAAGAATACAACATTAAGGCAAATTCATTGGTTGTTGAACCATTTGCAGGGAGTGGTACAACTTGCGTTGCATCCAATTTTTTTAAATGTAATTCCATTGGTTTTGACGCAAATCCACTGATGACATTTATTTCAGAAGTCAAAACAACTTGGGATATTGATTTAGTCATTTACAAAAAACAAGCTATTAAAGTTGCCCGTCAGTTTTTAGAAAAAATTCACGTCTATGATTCTCTTTCACTAAAGAAAGGTTTTTTGGAGCATATGCCCAAAAAGGAGCTTAATCAATGGTTAAGTCCCTCTCTGCAAAAAGAAGTAAACCTCTTGAAAAATTTAATTGACGAAGTTACTGATAACAAGATAAAAAATCTTTTATTGCTTGCTTTATCCAAATCCTGCTTGGATGCCTCTTATGTTTCATTTTGTCCTGGGACAACCTTTTATCCGTTTAGAGAGAAAGAGGAATTTTGGGATTTGTTTACAAAAAAGGCGATTCAGATATATGAAGATTTAGAGAAAGTTCAAAAGCACAACCACTATGGAAAATCCACCTTGATAAATGATACCTGTCTGAATGCCCAAAAATACATTAAGCCCAAATCTATTGATTTCATTGTTACCTCACCACCCTATCCTAATGATTTGGAATACACCAGACAAACACGGCTTGAAATGTATTTACTGGACTTTGTAAAAAGCATGGATGAAGTCCAGCAAGTAAAGAAAAAGATGGTTAAGGGGAGCACAAAATTAATTTTCAAAGAAAGCAACTCAGAATCTTTTGCCTTAAAATTTAACGATGTTAAGATTGTTTCAGATAAAATTTACGAGCAGACCAAAGACAAAAATTGGGGTTTTGATTATCCGAGAATGGTAAGAGAATATTTTGGCGATATGTATTTATGCTTGAAAGAAATTCATCCTTTGATGAAGAAAAATTCTCATTTTCTTCTGGTAGTCGGTGACCAAACAGTGAAAGGTGTTTATATTCCAGTTTGCGACATACTAATTAAAATGGCCCAAGAAATTGGCTACCAAAAATGCCGAAAAGAATTGTTCAGAATGAGAAGAAGCACGGGACATAATGTTTTATTACCAGAAGAGATTGTAATTATTGAAAAATGAATCCCAACGAAATATTTTCTTATCCTATTGAGGATAAATCAGAGGAAGCAAGAAAAGCAGTAAGGGAATACTATTGCAGATTTTTAGAAGGCAAATGTGATAAGCAAAGTAGAACAATCAATTATCCAATGGGTGTTTGTTCTGTCAATCACAGTAGAACAAAACCAATCATTTGTCCCCACCGTTTCTTAGAAAACAATTTGGTCTTTAAAAATGCTTGCGATTCTGTTTTTGGAACCATAAATAATGTTTTGCTGTTTTCTGAGGTAAAACTTTCAAATGTCGGTAGTTTCGATTTTGTGCTGGTAAAACACAAGCCGATTAGTAATAAAGTAGAGGATTTTTGCATTGTTGAATTTCAGTCCGACTCTACCACAGGGACAGGCAATTTAGTTAAAGCACTAAAAGATTTCATGAGTGGTATTGATGTTTTGCAAAATAGATACCAATTTGGAATGAACACATATAACACCATTAAGTTATCGTATATTCAAATGCTTATAAAAGGGCAAGTAATGGAGAAGTGGGGGAAAAATATTTTTTGGGTAATGCAAAAATATGTTTTTGACAATATGGTTAATCGTTTCGGTTTAAATGATTTAGATTACAACCCAAGGCATAAAACACAATACCATATTTACAATCTGGTTGCAGACAGTAACATTTACAAACTTAAATTGGCTGATAAAAAATCAACGACTATCGCAAATTTATTGAAAGCATTTACTCACCAATCTATACCAAGTTTGGATACATTTGTGGAAGTTTTGGAGCGTAAAATAAAATTGAAGTTAGGATTAATAATAGAATAAAAACAGCCCATAAAAATCTAAAACATATAAAGAGATCGGTATCCGTTAAAGACAAAAAACGTGTAACAAATCGCTCAAGCAGATGCGGATAAAGCCCCGCACTGCTTAGCTCAGGCGTTGAATCTGTAGAAAAAGTCTTGAAATCCTGATAGGAACGCCATATGATTACATCGAGGAAGGCACTACACAGGTAATAAAAAACAATATCAGCAAGCGCCTCTGATAGGGAATTACGAAAAAATTGATTTACAATACACTTGAAGAAAAGGCATTATTTAAAAATGGCTTTTTCTACAGGCTCGTTATGTGAGAAAATTTATACCTGCATAGCATAAGAATAAATAAAGCTATGCGTAACAACTCCTCCATTTGACAGAGCAAAAATATATTTGGCAGTAACGATTTTATAATGTTAAAATATGTCTATAAGTGGAAAATTATCTAAGAAGTTGGGAAATACCTAAGAGTAATTCTTTTAGAGGACGGAGAAACCGTTCATATTGAGGCAATATAATCAAACCCTTTTTAGTAAAGACATAGAGATAGCAGAACGGTTCGCGTTGTCGGAATCGGTCGTTCTCTATAGTGGCGAATGCCTTGATCTGCTAAAGACCATTCCGGATGAATCGCTACAACTCATTGTCACATCACCTCCTTACAACATCGGTAAAGAATATGAGAAGAAACTTCATCTTGATGTGTACATCCAGCAGCAAGCACTTGTTATCGCCGAGTGTGTACGCGCATTGTCACCGAAAGGTAGTATTTGCTGGCAGGTAGGCAATTACGTTGACAGGGGGGCGAGCATCCCTGTCAGTTTCCAGTCGAACTGATTGAACGATTAGTGCTTTCTCTTACAAACGAGGAAGATTGGGTGTTAGACCCATTCCTTGGAACAGGCACGTCGATCATCGCCGCAATTCGCCATAGGCGCAGAGGAGTTGGATCGGAGATAAATCCTGAATACGTTAAGCTTGCACAGCAGAGAATTCAGCATGAAATAAAAGGCACATTGCAAACCCGTCCTATGGACAGGCCGGTTTATGATCCTGTTGAAGCGTGTAATAGTCTAAACAAGTCTCCATGGAAAAACGCTGAGCAGAATACACTGTTTGAGATAAGCCATACAAACGGAAATAAGACAAACCGATGAAGATTGTCGAAACATACTCGCACTTAAACGGTCTTGAGTTCCTTATAGTTCACAAGCCATCCCTTTGGAAGGGCGAGACGCCGTCTTCAGCTACAACCAGACAGATTTTGTTAAGGATCGCGTAGCCGTAGAGGTGCAGTTCGGCAAGTATGCGTTCGTTGCTTATGATCTCTTCGTCAAGCACCTCGCCTTCTACGTGGGCGATCGTATTGATGTGGTAGTAGAAATTCTCCCGATGAAATCGCTTCAGAGCCAAATGAGTTCAGGTGTCGCCTATTATGAAGGTGAATTTTACAATGTTGTTCGTCAAGGCCGAGGCGTTCCGGCGGTCCCGCTTGTGCTTATTGGTATCGAACCATGAGAACGTCAAGACCTAACAGCAGGTTGCAGCTGACGTTGCTCCGCTGCGTTCCGCACCGAGGCTGAACCCAAAATCCCGATTAGGTCCCGAATCTCTTATCTATCCGGACGCCAAGTTTGTTCAGGAATTCGTTTGGTAATTCTCCCCCGGCAAATATGTAGGCATAGTGATTTGGAATTTCAATAATATTCTCAGTGGTTGCAATCTTGATATATTTTTCTCCAATCTCTTTGACATTTGATTTGAATATGGCATTTAATGCTTTTTTACTGACTTTTTCATCAAGCCGTTCTTTGTTGGCAGGCTTGATACGGCTGAATGCCTCACCCCTGTATGACAGGGCCACCCTGTTTTTTGGCTGATCTGAAAGGGCTATTGCTGCTTCAACAGCACTATCACCTCCGCCTACCACAAGGATATCCTGGTTTTGATGCTGCTCAGGCTCTAATAGCCTGTAAGAGACTTTAGGAAGGTTTTCTCCCGGCACCCCGAGTTTTCTCGGTGTACCGCGGCGGCCAATGGCCAGGACAATATTCTTTGTAAGATAATCACCTTTAGAAGTAAATACCTTAAAACATCCATCATCCATTTTTATATCCAGCAACTTTTCTTTTGTCTGTATCTTTAATCCGGTCTTGTTTATTACCTGCATCCATAAGTCGAGGAGCCCCTCTTTTGTAGTCTCCTTTAATCTTACCTTTCCGTACATTGGTAATTCCATTGGAGATGTCATTACTATCTTGTGCCTGGGATATTGAAGGACAGTCCCTCCTATATCATCCTGTTCAACTGTCACAAAATTCATTTTATATTTAACTGCAGCAAGCGATGCCGATATACCTGCTGGTCCAGCACCTACTATCAGGACATCGCAAATATTGGTATTTTGTGCATCTGAATGACGGATGGAGCAGTTTATATACTCAATAACTTCACGTCCCTGTGTTACGGCATTTTTTATAAGACCCATACCACCCAATTCCCCAACGATATATATTCCCTTAATATTGGTCTCGAAGTTCGGCGTGAGGGAAGGGATATCAACACCTCTCGTTTCTGTACCAAAAACTAATTTTATTGCTCCTACAGGACATGCAATGGCACAGGCCCCATGGCCTATACATCTTGATGCATTAATCAGACTTGCCTTTCCATTTACAAGACCAATAATATCATGCTCGGGACATGACTTTACACAGGCCCCGCTTCCGATGCATGTTGACGGATCAACAAATGGATGGATATGAACAGGTTCATGAAGTCCATATTCCTTGGCCTTATTTATCTTCTGGATATTCCTGCGGCTCTTTTTTTTCTGAAGTACATTATAAATGCCAACAACTGTTGCTATGATTACGATTGAGATGAATATTGTCATTATTTAATACTCCCTGTTATTTTATTAAAACCTGTAAGATATCCTGGTAAAAATTGAACTTGTGTCATATTCCTCTGCGTGTCTCCCCTCTATCGATAGCGAGAAATTCCACCACCTGTTCATAGTATAATATCCTGATATATCATAACCTGTGATTTTATCAGTGTAGCCGGTGAGTTCATAATTATTTTCCATATAAGAACCATTTACATTCAGTTGGAAGACCTCATTAAAGATCCGGCTCATCTGTAAGTTGTATGTTATGTAATTTGAACTATAGCTATCTACAAAGGTGGTGTTTATATCAAGACTAATTTTTTGATTCAATAGATTGTTTTCTCTAATACCTATCTGATAAGTATCGGAGTCTCTTAATTCTTCCTCAATGAGCTTATAGTATAGAGTCTGAAGTTCATATCTCCCGTATATTGAATATCTGTCAAGGAATTGATAATCTCCCCTTACATAGTATTGTTGCTGTTGACTCTTTTCTATCTCAAAGTCCATAGAGCTGTATAGTTGAAATGACCTGAACTGGTTATATCCAAAACTTACTCCCTTTCTGTTATCAGGTCTGTACGAAAGGTCTATCATCAAATTAGTAAGGTCTAAATTATCAGTTGATTGATTAATGTCCGCGGTAATTGAGCCATAAACATTTATCTTTTCTGAAGGAGAATATGTTAATTGAGTATACATATATTGTCTGTCTGTATCGCCTTTATATTCATTTTGTGTGATGGCAAGATTGGCAGAGAGGTTTACTTTATGATAATAGATATAACCGCCCATCGAAGTAAAGTTTGAGTTAAATTCTTCAGTGTATGGATCAGGTTTTGCGCCGCCGAATATACCAACACCAGAGTTGTTTTGATTTAATAATATATTTATTCCATCAACCCTTTCTGTGGGTAACTCTTTTGGCCACAGGCGTCCAGCACTTAAATTAAATCTACCTTTTCCTGAATATTCAATGTTCATAGTATCAATACGCGTATTTTTTGTCCTGCTGCTGTAATCCTGTGAGGTGAAATTATTTTTTTCCCTGCCGTCAAAATGGAAAGAAAGACCTTCTATCTCTTTTAATTTATTCACATCCATACGCATACGTGTGGTTAATATGTTGAAATCATAGGCAGAACTGGAATCATTGGAGTAGTAGTCATCCATATATATATAACCACGGTATTCAGCCCCGTAGAGATTGGCTGATGATACAAGGAAAATTAATATAAAACAAATGATGCAAATCTCAAAAGATGTCCTGGTCATCTATTATTCTTTGCCTGTGGGATGACAGTTGAGACACTGTGAATTCGTGTATCCTTTTTTATGTTTATCCCCATGGCAGCTTGTACAACCTCCTTTATTCCCATAATTCTGATTGGAATGACAATCTGAACACTTTGAAGCCCCTTTGTGATTAGTGGGGAATGCTGTGAATGTATGGCTGAAAGTCGCTGTTGACCAGGAAGGGTATTTATGACAATTCTCACAGGTTGTTGAGAAACGCGTACTGTATGTATTATGAGCTGTGGGATATTTACTCAGATGGCAATTAGAGCAACCAGAGGTTAGTGTTGTATGACTGAACGTCCATGTTGGATATTTATGGCAGTTTTCACATGTCGTAGTATATTTGGTTGTGTCACTCGTATGACTTGACGGCCTGTCACTGAGATGACAGTCAGAGCATCCTGTTGATATAGTTGAATGATCTATTGTCCATATTGCAGTGGATTTATGGCAGTTTTCGCAGGTATTCGGGTATTTCTGTGGATTATTCACATGAGAGGCTGGTTTGTCATTAACATGGCAACTTGAGCACCCTGTTGTTACTGAAGGATGGGAAACTGGTATCCATGCAGAGGTAGTCTTATGACAGTCTTCGCAAGTCATTGAATATTTCAGTGTATCATTTGTATGAGAGGCCGGCCTGTCGTTCAGATGACAACTCGAACACCCCGTGGTTACAGTGCCATGACTGAACGTCCAGGCTGTGGTTGACTTATGGCAATTTTCACATGTGGTAGAATATTTCTGCGTATCATTAATATGAGAAGCTGGTCTGCTACTAAGGTGGCAGTTTGAACACCCTGTTTTCTCTTTATGTGCAAATGCCCAGGAGCCGGTGTTTGAAGGATGACATTTAACACAGTTCTGACTATATCCCCCTGATACATGGTTAGGTGCAGAATTATACTTATTCAGATGGCATCCTATACATGCTGATTTCGTATTCCTGTAAGTCCTGTTTTTATGACAGTCCTGACATTCTGCCCGGCGGTGTTGTCCAACGAGTGGATAACCTGTCTTACTGTGGTCAAACTGAGTAGGGCTCCAGGTTCTTTCATTATGGCACTGTGAACAGTTAATAGCCCCGAACTGGTTGAAATGCGGGTCAACATGACACTGGTTACAATAGCGGTTAGCTCCTTTATATTCATCCTTTGTTTTATGACAACTTGAACAGAGTATATCATTGTGTACACCCCTTAATTCATATCCTGTCTTATTCTTATGGTCAAATTTTCTGGGGAACCAGTCGGTCTGGGTATGACATGAACTGCATTCTTCCTTGAACTGGCCTTTATGAATATCCTTGTGACAATCTATGCACTTCTCTGCTTTAGTCTTATACCTATTTTTCTCATGGCACTTATCACACCTGGTATCCTTGTGCTTTCCTATTAACGGGAATTTTGTCTGTTTATTATGGTCAAGTGTATACTTTTCCCACTCTGATGTGTTATGGCACTTTTCACAGTTCTTTCCAAGCTCCTTTTTGTGGGTATCATCTTTCTCATGACAATCAAAGCAATTTGACGAAACAGGTTTATATTTACCGGATATGTGACATTTAGCACAATCTACCCTTAAATGCTTTCCATCAAGTTTATATCCCTTATACTCTGCTGCATTGTGTTCAAAGAGGGAAGGGCTCCACCCCTTTACTGTATGACATTTCTCACAGGTCTGATCTTTGAACTGGCCTTTATGAATATCATTATGGCAATCAGAGGTATTACAACTTTTAGTGTTCAATGGTTTATAACGCCCCTTGACATGGCATTTATCGCATGCGACCTTTGAATGTTTTCCTTCTAACTTGTATCCCGGGTATTTTGGCGAGTCATGATCAAAGAGTGATGGCTTCCACTCCTTTGTTGTATGGCATATCTCACAGGTCTTGTCTGTGAACTGTTTCTTATGCGGGTCATCATGGCAGGCCGAGTTGTTGCAGGTTTTATAGGGGATACCCTTGAGCTGACCCTTCTGATGGCACTTATCACAACTTACATCTGTGTGCTTACCAGTGAGCGGATACTTTGTTTTATCATGATCGATCTTTACCTTTTTCCAACTATCAGTGGTATGGCACTCTTTACATTTAGGTTTATCCTTATGCGGATCTTTATGACAGGTGAGGCATTCCTCAAACTTTTGAATCTTATACCTGTTTTTTACATGACATTCACTGCACTTTACTTCAACGTGTTTACCTGTTAATGTATATTTTGAGTCTCTGTCATGATTAAACTTTTCAATACTCTCCCAACCTTTAATATTATGACAACGAATACAATCCTTCCCCAATTCATTTTTGTGCGGGTCTTTATGACAGGATGTACAATCCTGAGATAATCCTGTGTAAATACCACTCTTCTTATGGCATTTATTGCAGTCTACAACCGAGTGTTTATCTTCAAGCGGGTATCCGGAATCATCATGATCAAATTCCTTTTCATCTAATTCAGTGATCTTAAAACCTCTCCCCTTATGATCAGTGTGGCATTTTATGCAGGGGTCAGTGAATTTGGCATGAACGCCTTCTTTTTTAACTATTCTTGCTGCGAGTTTGTCGTGACAATCAAGGCATTTGCTGTCAGGAATACCGCCCCCAAGGGCATGGCATTGTGTACAGTTCCTTAATCCCTCATAATCAGCATGAGGGGATGTCAGTTTCCCCGGGCTTATAAGGGAACCTATCCCCTCCTGTGCATGAGCATTTGAATATGGGAATAGAAGTATCAGTATAAAAAATATTCTAATAATCATATCTGTAAATATTATGCATGAGTTGGTCTGAACAGGTAATAAACAAATATATGCAATATCATTATTAAAAACATCACAATGGCCAATGGTATATGCACGATATGCCAGTAGTGGAGGAGCCTGTGTGATGTATTAAGCAGGTTTTTTCTTCTAATCAGGGCACCTTTCTTCTTTAGAAGAAAATCAATCTTCCTTCTCACATTCCATGGAAGACTATATTCCTTTTTTAGTATCTTGTTTACCTGATATATTTTAAAAGAGATTGCAATGTCTGTTTTAAACATATAGAAGAGGGCCTTAATTAAACCAATATCATTATTTGGTTTATATACTGAATCCAATATCTTGCTCAATCCTGTAATATTTACACTGCCTGAGTACTCACCCAGACGGCTATCTATAGTCTGGATAATACGCTCTATATCCTGTACCTTAAACTCAGCTCCAGCTATACTTCTCGGGATTTGTACATATATATACCTCCCTAATATCCCGAAGATCATTGTGGCTATCATAGACCAGTAACTTGTGGCTATAATCCCGCTGAATTTGAATGTGGTGTGAAATGTAACGAATATAGGTCCCATTATTCCAAGAAACATATGCACTGTGAGCCAGCGTCTTAATGAACCAAGGGAACTGAAAACAGATATCCTCTTTCTAAGGCTGTAAAGCATCATTATAATCATCATACCGGACCCAATCCACCCCATAGGATGCCAGATTCCCTTGCTCGGTTCATATATCACAGGATATTCTTTTAAATAACCATAGTTGTGGAGAAGGCTTAAGATGCTATAATCCGGGACATACTTCTGGGTATAGCTTTCATAACTGCCCAAAAGTAATGTAATAATGATTATTGATATGAGTATCCAGACAAAGACAGGTCTTTCTCTTTGGTCTCTTTTCATAAAAAAACCGCCAAGGGCAGTAAACACCTTTGGCGGTTCGGCTGACATAGGTATTTTGGGGGCATAATAACTCCCCTAAATACCATTAGTCCCGTTACTCTGCGTCTCCGTCTTTCAACGGGTTTGCTCTGAGCAAAGGATTTATTATATTCGGTTATTTACTATAGAAAAAAATATAATTCTTGTCAATTGGTCAATATTTTAAACTTTCCATAATATTTCATAGCATTAAGTATTGACAAACCTTTTTAATTTATATAGTATAGTTATACATATCACAATGAGCTATCTTTATTCAACCCATAAAGGTAATATTTATTTAAGGAGAAAAAGTCTGCTATTAGAATTATCCCGATAGCAACCTCGCCATTGGAAGATAATAATCCTGTGTTACACTAATAATATTTAATTTTTGGGCCGATCAGGTATATAACTTTAACAACTATAAATATATTTACAGGAGTCTAAGATGAATCTTACAGAATTAAAAGAAAAGAGCATAGGTGAGCTTACGTCTTTGGCCAAAGAGATGGACATCGAAGGTGCTGCAGGGTTGCGCAGACAGGATCTCATCTTTGCGATCCTTCAGACCCAGGCAGAAAAAAATGGATTTATATATGGGTCGGGTGTTCTTGAAACCCTCCCTGATGGTTTTGGTTTCCTCAGGGCGCCTGATTACAATTATCTCCCTGGTCCTGATGACATCTATGTCTCACCTTCTCAGATAAGACGTTTTAATTTACGGACAGGTGATACTGTTTCCGGTCAGATACGGCCGCCCAAGGAATCTGAAAGATACTTTGCACTCCTGAAAGTAGAGTCTGTAAATTATGAAGACCCTGAGATAGCCCGGGATAAGATACTATTTGATAACCTTACTCCAATATTCCCCACAGATAAGATTAAGCTTGAATATCACGCAGAGGACTTTTCAACAAGGGTTATGGAGCTAATAACCCCAATAGGAAAAGGTCAGAGAGGTCTTATTGTTGCACCACCCAGAACAGGTAAGACAATGCTGTTACAATCAATTGCAAAGGCAATAGCCACTAACCATCCGGAAATAATCCTTATAGTCCTTCTGATAGACGAAAGGCCGGAAGAAGTCACAGATATGCAGCGCCAGGTTAAGGGTGAGGTGGTCAGCTCCACCTTTGATGAACCACTCCAGCGCCATGTACAGGTTGCAGATATGGTAATAGAAAAGGCAAAACGGCTTGTTGAGCATAAGAAAGACGTGGTTATCCTCCTCGATAGTATTACAAGGCTTGCGAGGGCGTATAACGCTGTAATTCCACCAAGCGGCAAGGTTCTTTCAGGCGGTCTTGACTCAAATGCACTTCAGAGGCCAAAGAGGTTCTTTGGTGGTGCACGTAATATAGAATACGGGGGAAGCCTCACGATAATAGCAACAGCCCTTGTCGATACTGGCAGCAGGATGGATGATGTGATATTTGAAGAGTTTAAAGGAACAGGCAACATGGAGCTCCATCTTGACAGAAAGCTGGTTGACAGGAGAATATTCCCTGCAATTGATATTAATGCCTCCGGGACACGTAAGGAAGAGCTCCTTGTCAGCAGGGAAGATTTGAACAGGATGTGGATACTGAGAAAGGTACTGAATCCACTCAGTACTGTTGAGAGTATGGAATTTCTGTTAGACAAGCTGAAAGGGACAAAGAGTAACAGAGAATTTCTTGACTCCATGAACAGATAGAATTAGAATACTCATATTAAATGATAACATAAGGAGGAGAATAGATAACATGAAATCAGGTGTTCATCCGGAGTATGAAGAGACAACGATCACATGTGCCTGCGGAGAGGTGATACATACCCGCTCTACAGTTAAAAACTTAAAGGTAGAGGTATGTTCTAAATGTCACCCTTTTTATACAGGTACGCAGAAGATTATGGATACAGAGGGAAGGGTAGAGAGATTCAGGAAAAAATACAGTACTAAGAAACAGTAAAGAAAAACATAAAGAACAACCCATGAAACCTGCCTATGGCAGGTTTCTCTTTTTTAGAGAAGAAAATGGCAATCATCCTTGAAGAAGAGGTATTTCATCATCTCGATGAGATACTAAAAAAATACAATGAAATGGGGCACCTCCTTGGTGACCCCAAGGTTATATCCAACAGAGGAGAATTCCAGCGCGTCGCCAAAGAGCAGGCTGAACTTGTCCCGATAGTCGAAAAATATGATTATTACAAAAAGATATTGAAAAGGATTAATGAGGCAGAAGAGATTATCAGTGATAGTTCCTCAGATTCGGATATCAGGGAACTTGCAGAAGAAGAAAAGAACTCCCTTGAAAAGGAGCTTGAGGATTTAGAGAAAGAGATCAAGCTCCTGCTTTTACCAAAGGACCCGAGAGATAAAAAGAATATAATAATGGAGATCCGGGCTGGTGCAGGTGGTGATGAGGCCTGCCTTTTTGCAGCAGAGTTGTTCAGGATGTATGCCAGGTATGCTGAGAAAAACCGATGGAAAGTAGACATACTAAACTCAAATTTTACTGGACTTGGAGGGTTAAAAGAGATTATATTTTCTTTAGAGGGAAAGGGCATATACAGTAAATTGAAGTTTGAGAGTGGTGTTCACAGGGTACAGAGGGTGCCTGCAACAGAGGCATCAGGGAGGATACATACCTCAACCGTCACGGTGGCAGTCCTGCCGGAGGCAGAGGAGGTAGATATAAGTATTGATCCAAAAGAGATAAGGATAGACACATTCTGTGCTTCTGGTCCCGGAGGTCAGGGTGTTAATACGACCTACTCGGCAGTGAGAATAATACACATTCCAACCGGCATGATTGTATCATGTCAGGATGAGAGATCTCAGATAAAAAATAAGGACAAAGCTATGCGTGTATTGAGAACCCGGTTACTTGAAAAGAAAGAGGAGGAAGAGAGGGCCAAAAGGGCACAGGAAAGGCGAGGCCAGGTAGGTTCAGGGGATAGGAGCGAGAAGATCAGGACGTACAACTTCCCCCAAAATCGTGTAACAGATCACCGGATCGGTCTTACACTTCACAGGTTAGAAAGTGTTTTGGAAGGAGATATGGATGAACTATTTGATACCCTTGTTACAGCGGATAATGCGGAACGTTTAAAGGGATTGTGAGTGGACAAGATTTTAATAAAAGGGGGTAAGAAGCTAAAAGGCGAGGTTGAAATAAGCGGTGCAAAAAATTCTGCACTTCCAATCATAGCATCATCCATCCTTTCTACAGAGGAATGTGTTCTCACCAATGTCCCGCTATTAAAAGATATTCAAACTATAAAACTTGTTCTTGAATCTATGGGTGCACGCGTCAGGAGAGATGGATATACATTTGCTATAGATGCAAAGGATCTCAAGAGTTGTGAGGCGCCGTATGAATTAGTAAAGACAATGCGTGCCTCAGTTCTGGTATTAGGGCCTCTTGTCGCGAGGTTTGGTGAGGCAAGGGTCTCCCTTCCAGGCGGTTGTGCTATTGGGACAAGACCTGTAAATCTGCATATTGCAGGGCTCCAGAAGATGGGTGCAGAAGTAGAAATAAAGCATGGTTATGTGGAGGTCAGGGCTAAGAGATTAAAAGGGGCAAATATATCTTTTGATATATCTACTGTTACAGGCACTGAAAATATCATGATGGCAGCAGTCCTTGCAGAGGGTGAAACTGTAATTGGAAATGCAGCCTGTGAACCGGAGGTTGTTGACCTTGCCAATTTTCTGATAAAGCGTGGAGCAAAGATTAAAGGGGCAGGGACAGATACTATCATTATAGAAGGTGTTTTAAGACTCAGTGGAGGGACTTATGAGATAATGCCGGACAGGATAGAGACCGGCACATATCTTATATCCGGTGCAATTACAGGCGGCGATGTAACTGTGAGGAGGTGCGTCCCGTCCCATATAGAAGCTGTCTTAAGTAAACTTAGCGTGGTTGGTGTAAAAACAGAGGTCTTTTCTGACAGTATAAGGGTTGTTGCAGATAGAGGGATATCAGCAGTTGATGTAAGGACAATGCCATATCCTGGTTTTCCAACTGATATGCAGGCACAGATAATGGCGCTCATGACGATTAGCAACGGGCTCAGCGTGATTACAGAGACTGTGTTTGAGAACAGGTTTATTCATGTACCTGAGTTAAGGAGAATGGGGGCTAAGATAAAGCTCCAGGAGAATTATGCTGTTGTTGAGGGTGTTAAATCTCTCAGCGGGGCACCTGTGATGGCTACTGACCTCAGGGCAAGTGCCTCGCTCGTATTAGCCGGACTTGTTGCAGAAGGACAGACAGAAGTGCATCGCGTATATCACCTTGACCGTGGATATGAATCAATGGAAAGGAAGCTCTCAGGATTAGGCGCTGACATTGTACGGGTTAAATAGGTTTTGATATGATACCGATTACTATAGCCCTGCCCAAAGGAAAACTCCTTGAACCTTCTATAAAGGTCTTTGATGCCCTCGGCCTTATGACAGAAGAGGTCAAAGACGCCGGCCGCAAACTCATCTTTGAATCAAAGAAAAATTCCTTAACCTATATGGTAGTGCGGCCATCCGATGTTCCGACTTACGTGGAATATGGGGCTGCTGATATAGGAATAGTTGGAAAAGATATGCTGCTTGAGCAGGAAAAGGATCTGTATGAACTACTTGATCTTAAGTTTGGGTATTGCAGGGTAGTGGTGGCAGGTCCAAAGGACTCTGTTGAGCCTTACAGAAGTGGTAAGCTGGTTAAGATAAGAGTTGCTACAAAGTATCCACGTATTACTGAAAGGTTCTTCGGGAACAAGGGTGTACATGCAGAGATAATAAAACTTTACGGATCAATGGAGCTTGCACCACTCGCAGGGTTGTCTCATATTATTGTGGACTTGATTTCTACTGGCAGGACATTGAAGGAGAACAATCTCGAGGAAATCGAGACAATTACAGACTCCACTGCAAGGCTGATAGCAAACAGGGCAAGCCTTAAACTGAAGTATAACAGGATAACCGGCATTGTTGATGCACTGAAAAATGTAATTTCCAAATGAAACATTCATGCCCCTTCGGGGCACAAAGAAGGATAAAAACACCCCCACCCTCCCCTCTTGAGGGGGAGGGATAGGGAGGGGGGATTTTCAGATGAAAGTCATTAAAACAGATAGTCCAGAATTTGCTCCCGTGAGGGATAAACTCCTTAACAGGGGAGTTACCTATGGCAAATCAATAGAGTCCTCTGTAAAAACCATTATAGAAAGTGTACGCAAAAATGGAGATAAGGCATTAATCAAATATACTAAAAAGTTTGATGGTATACAGTTGACCCCTTCTACCATACGTATAAGCAAGGAAACAATTAAAAAGGCATATTCAAAGGTAGAAGGAAGTGATATTAAGAAACTTGAATATGCTGCCAAAAGGATAAATGAGTTTCATAAACATCAAAAGATATCAGGCTGGAAATATACAGACAATGGAGTGTTGCTGGGACAAAAAGTAACTCCGATTGAGAGGGTTGGTGTCTATGTCCCTGGTGGGAAGGCCATCTATCCATCGTCTGTTTTAATGAGCGTTATACCAACAAAGATTGCCGGGGTTGAAAAGGTTATTATCTGTACCCCAACTCCGCAGGGTGAGATAAGCCCGTATATTCTTATTGCTGCTGATATCGCAGGAGTGGATGAGGTGTATACAGCAGGCGGCGCCCAGGCGATTGCTGCTATGGCCTTTGGTACTGAAACAATACCACGTGTTGATAAGATAGTCGGGCCTGGAAATATCTATGTTGCAATTGCCAAAAAACTCTTATATGGACATGTTGATATAGATATGATTGCAGGGCCGAGTGAGATATTGATAATTGCTGATGATACAGCAGACCCTTCTTTTGTTTCCATGGATATGCTCTCACAGGCAGAACATGACGAGGAGGCCGTTGCTATTCTTATTACCCCTTCGGGGCAATTTGCAGAGAGGGTATTACAATGCATAAAATCAGATATAAAAAGACAACCCAGAAAGAAGGTTATTGAAAATTCCCTCAGAAGACATGGCCTTATTATTGTAACAAGGGATATGATAGAGGCCCTCGATATCACCAATGATATTGCACCTGAACACCTTTCTATCCAGGTTACAAATCCTATGGAGTCATTGAAAAGGATAAAGAATGCCGGTGCGATATTTCTTGGCAGCTATACCCCTCAGACAATGGGAGATTATGTGGCAGGTCCAAACCATACGTTGCCAACAGGAGGGACAGCGAGATTCTTCTCCCCCCTTTCTGTGGATGAC
>MHER01000069.1:0-6222 GCA_001805205.1 Nitrospirae bacterium RIFCSPLOW2_12_42_9
TAGTTAAAGTGGGCGTATCCTCCGGTAAGGGATAAATTCTCCACCTCTTGAGAGTATTGTAGATATAGATCAAACTCATTGGACACCTTTTTATCTAAGTCATGACTAAACCAGAGGATTGCTGAGAACTCTTTATAAGTGATAATACCCTCTGGCTGGACTACAGGTTTACCTTCGCTATAGTCTATACCCTGGAATAGATACTTTGATGCCAGCGTGATATCCCATCCAACGGATAATGCCGAGGGTGGTTCTGGCTCGAGACCCTCAGGTTCTTTACTCCCGGGTTGTGGCTGGGTGGCTGCTAAATATATATTTGCTCCTTCTGATAACTGTTCTGCAACCACTGAAGAGGTTGTCAGAAATAGAAGAATCCCTATACCGGTAATAGCAGATAAAAGGGGTCTTTTAATTGATTCCATGATATTTCCTCCAATCTATATGTTGCAATTGATGCCCAGGATTTAAAAAGACTATGGAAGAATTGGGCAGAGAATATATCGGATATACGGTATATATCCTTAATAATGCTATTGTATTGGGGACCATTTTTTACGAAGGACAATGATAATCCCCCCCTTCCCGTTGCAATGCTTCGTAGCAACGGGAACCCAGCCCCTTTAGAAAAGGGGGGTAAGGGGGGATTTGAAAGGGGATTATCAGGTAAAAAATGGTCGCTGTCCTTATTTTTTGCATTTTAATATCCAGTTCTTTATAATCTATTTGTATGTTAATGGATACAAGGTCTCTTACACAGGAAATCAAGACATTTGGGCTGAAGCTGGGTTTTAGCCATGTTGGTATTGCATCTCCGGACCATTCAGTTTGGGCTGACAGGTTTAGGAACTGGATCAAACAAGGGTTTCATGGGGAAATGGGGTATATGGAAAGAAGCTCTGAAAGGCGTATTGACCCGTTCGCTGTCTTTCCTGAAGTAAAATCTGTAATAGTAGTATCAATGAATTATTATCCTGGTAAGAAACATAGGGAATGTCTTGATAATCCAGGGGCCGGGTATATTGCAAACTATGCACTTAATGAAGACTATCATCCAGTTGTTGAAACGAGGCTAAGAGAGCTACTGCAGCATATTTACGAAGTAACAGGGGGTAAGGTTCAAGGTAAAATTTATGCTGATACAGGCCCAATACTTGAAAAGGCCTATGCTGTTATGGCAGGCCTTGGGTGGATGGGGAAAAACTCGCTTATCATTAATCCTGAAACAGGTTCATGGATCGTACTCGGTGTTTTACTCCTTGATATGGAACTCGACTTTGATAAGCCAATTCCTGATCGCTGTGGAGAATGTACAAGGTGTATGGATGCGTGCCCGACCATGGCCATTGTTGAACCCTATGTGCTTGACGCAAGAAGATGTATTTCGTATATCCTTGGGGAGTTAAAAGGCCCGATACCTGTTGAGATAAGGCCATTGATAGGGAACAGAGTATTTGGTTGTGATGGCTGCCAGTGGGTATGCCCGTGGAATGAGCATGTCCCGGTTTCTAATGAGGTGGCCTTCAAACCAAGGAATGATTTAATGTCACCAGGATTGATGGATTTAATACAAATTGTGAGGGATGATGACTTCAAAAGCAGATTTAAAAATAGTCCAATAATACGTATAAAGATGGAGAGATTTCTAAGGAATGTTTCTGTAGCACTCGGCAATTCAACTTTATAGGCGAGGTTTGCAGCCTGACAGGATTTTCGGATGAGATACGGTGAAGAGGCTATAAAGAAGGCAGAGTTAGAACGGTGGGATAATCCTTATCAAGACAGGGATTATGTGATTGATATATCTTTTCCTGAGTTCTCATGTCTCTGCCCGCGTTCAGGTTATCCGGATTATGCAACAATAAAAATTAGTTACGTCCCTGACAGATATATAGTGGAATTACGTTCATTAAAGTTATATCTTAACAAATACCGTGACCAGCACATCTCTCACGAGTCTGCTACCAACAAGATATATGATGACCTGAAGAATCTCCTTGAGCCGCGCAGGATTGAAGTTACAGGAGATTGGAATCCACGCGGAAATGTAAAGACAGTGATAAAGGTTTCTTCTGAGACCCTGAAATAATTTCAGGGTGACATTATATGATCTCAGGTAGACGTACTATGAAAATGCATAGCGGGAACAATCCCTGCAAATTGCTGCAGGGAGCTTCAATTTCCTGTACTTATCTTTTTTGCGAGTTTTGTTGCCTCTGCAATACAATGGCCTACTGAGACGCCATTTATATAATTACCTGCCAGATAAAGCCCTCGTATGTCAAGTAGCTCACGCTTTATTGTGTTTATTCGCTCCTGGTGGCCGAGTGTATATTGGGGTATTGCCCTCGGTTGCCTTATTATTCTTATGAATTCAGGCTTATCTTCTATATTAAGAATGTTCTTTAAATCTTTCAGGGTCATGTCTATCAATTCCGGGTCCTTATATTCGAGGATTTCCGTGTTTCTTGCACCACCTATCATATTCGTGAATGCCACCATATCTTCAGGGGCGCGTCCCTGATAGATAGCAGAGCTCCAGATGCTTCCAAGCAGGTTATACCCTCTGAGCTTTGTCTCTTTTGAGGGGATAAGAAAGCCGAAACCATCGAGATTGCGTTTTATACTCGTTTTTTTAAAACCTGTAAAAATGATTGCCACAGGTATATATTCAATATCCATCAGGTAAGATGCGGCCAGTTCAGATATGGGATGTATGATATTAGCCGTGACCCAGGCAGGAGTGGCGATCACAACCTTGTTAGCCCTGAAGGTCATACTAACACGGTTCTTTTCGGAAGTTACTTCGAATTCATCCCCTGTCCGTTTTACAGATGTAATGCTACAGCCTTTTATAAAACGATCTCCAAGAGCTTTAGAGATGGTATCAGGTATTGTTTGAAGGCCATCCCTAAAGGAGACTAACCGCATCTTTCTTTTTGGCCCTTCCTTTTTCTTTCTCCCAAACATGGCGCCCTTTACCAGGCTTCCATACTCTTTTTCCAATGAATACATCTTAGGAAAACAACTTTTTATGGATAGTCGGGTTGGGTCACCTGCAAATACACCGGTTACAAAGGGGTCTATTGCATAATCTAAGAACTCCTGGCCAGCCCTTCTTCTAACAAAGTCAGCAATGGACTCATCAGATGTACCACTGTATTTCGAGACAAAGGGTTCTCCAAAGAGGCGGATCTTACCTTTAATACTCCACAGATCAGTTGTCAGAAACTGGAAAGGGCCTGTTGGGAGTGGTCTTAATCTTCCATCCCTTATTACATAACGGTTCTTTGTACCTGAATTAGTAAATATTTTTTCATTGATTATACCTAATTCATTACAAAGGTCATCCACCTCTTTGTATATGTCGAGGGTTGAGTTGGGGCCACATTCGATGAGATATCCCTCTTCCTTTTCAGTGCGGATGGAGCCGCCTGGTCTCATATCCTTTTCAAAGAGGGTTACATCGAGGCCGTTCTTTTGTAACCAGTATGCGACAGTAAGACCTGAGATCCCACCACCTATAATAAGAACCTTATTCATGCATATATCCCCCTCACCCTGACCCTCTCCCGCAAGGGGAGAGGGAACTTTTCCCTCCCTTGATGGGAGGGGATAAAGGGGAGGGTGAAATTTTCTCTATACCTGCAATACGATATCCTTCAATGCCTTAATAAACAGTGGCGAATTATTTAATGCAGGCACCCTGTAGTAATTTGATATGCCATATCCCTTTGCCTTTTCCCTGTATAGTATATCCATCTCGTACAGCGTTTCCAGATGGTCAGAGACAAAACTTATCGGGACTAAGACAACACTACTGACTTTTCTATCTCCTAATTCCTTCAGTACATCTTCTGTATAAGGTCCAAGCCATTTCATGGGCCCAACCCTGCTCTGATAACTGAGATGACAATTTTTTCCAAGTCCGAGTTGTCTTGATATTGTTTCAACACCCTTTTCTATCTGGGTTGCATATGGGTCACCATCCTTAATAAATCTTAATGGCAGACCATGGGCGCTAAAGACTATTTGTGTGGTCTTGATATCGAGTTTATGGGATTCAATGGTCTTCACTATTGTCTCACATACTGCATCTATATAAAAAGGGTTTTTATGCCACTCCCGGACAATCCTGACTTCTATGCCAGGATTTCCAATACGGTTCCACACCCTGTTAAATTCATTGATACTTGATCCGGTTGTGGTTATTGAGTAGTGAGGATAAAGCGGGAGTACTATTATTTTCTGCGGCTGAAAATCAATTATATCATTCACAACAGCTTCTATAAATGGATGCCAGTATCTCATTGCTGTAAAGACTTTGAACCTGTCGGAATCGGGGAGGGCCTTTTGAAGCGCCTCTGCCTGTTGTCTGGTAAGCTCTAAGATAGGGGATTTTCCGCCTATTAAGCTGTAATATCCTCTAACCACCGGCGATCGCCTTTTTGATATGAACTTTGCAAGCGGTTTCAGCAATATTCGGTTATACCCCATGATATCAGGGTCAGAAAACAGGTTAAACAGAAACGGCTCTACAGACTCCAGTGATTCTGGTCCGCCAAGATTTATTAAAAGAATCGCTGTTGAGTAAGGATTCTTCATGTAATTGCCGGGGAAAAGTCACCTGTTATTAGCCTAAAAATTACTGCAGATGAGGCAGAGTTGGTCATATTGTCCTTGAGAATCTCATCTCCCTGCCCTGGATCTCAAGATAGACATCAAATACCATTGCAATATTTCTGATGAGGATACGGCCTGAGTCATTTATCTCGATTTTATCCGGATGCATTATCAGGAGCCCCTCATCTCTGAACGGTTCAAGCCTTTTCAATTCCTTTCTGAAATATTCATTGAAGGTTATACTGAATTGCTTTTCCACATCAGATGGCGTAAGTTCAAAGTCGCACATAAGGCGCGTGATAACATGCCTCCTTATTATATCATCACTGTTTAATTCATAACCTCTGTAAGTTGCCATATTACCGTTATTAAGGGCAGCATAATAATCTTTCAGGGCCTTATGGTTCTGGCTGTAGGAGTTTCCCACCATACTTATGGATGTAATCCCGAAACCGAACAGGTCACAACCTGCCTTTGTAGTATACCCCTGGAAATTCCTGTATAGGGTCTTCTCCTTCTGTGCTATGTATAATTCATCCTGAGGTTTTGAGAAGTGGTCCATTCCTACATAAACATATCCTGCACTGGTGAACTTTTCTATAGCCATCTTAAGTATCTCAAGTTTTTCTCTGCCCTGAGGGAGGGTATCTTCCCTTATCACCTTTTGATGACGCTTCATCCAGGGAACATGGGCATAGTTGAAAAGGGCTATCCTGTCAGGATTTATCTCGATGATCTTTTCAACGGTTTTATTGAATGTCCCTGTAGTCTGGTGCGGAAGACCATATATCAGGTCTATGTTTACACTATAGAATCCCAGGTCCCTGCACCAGTTCACAAGTCTCCTTGTGATATTTTCAGGCTGTATCCTGTTTATTGCCTTCTGTACTAATGGATTAAAGTCCTGAACCCCCATGCTTATACGGTTAAATCCAAGCCCTTTTAATATTTTCATGTGTTCAAGGGTGGTCTCTCTCGGGTCTAATTCAACCCCGATCTCTGCATCTTTGGCGATCGAAAAGTTAGAAGCAATATGACCATAAAGCGTTTCCATCTCCGCAGGACTTAAAAAGTCAGGGCTTCCTCCACCCCAGTGGAACTGGACAACCCTGCGTTCCTTTTTCACGTATTGAGAAATTATCTCTATCTCTTTCCTTAGATATGATAAATATTCTGAGGCATGCCCCCTTTTCTTTGTAATTATTGAGTTACAACCGCAGTAGAAACATAGGGAGAAACAAAAAGGTATATGGAAATACAATGAAACAGGAGGGAGGTCTTTAACGCTGTTCGTCTCAATTATCTTGGCCTTGAACCTCTCCGGTCCAAATTCAGCGTTCCATACCGGTGCAGTGGGATAGCTTGTATATCGTGGCCCTGGTTTATCGTATTTCAGGAGGGTGTCTATGTTTATTGTTAACATCTTTCCCACTCACCTTTTGCCGCTTTCCTCGTGTACAATTTCAATTAATGCCTTTGCATGTTCAACAGGTGTGTCAGGGAGTATTCCGTGACCCAGGTTAAATATATGGCCAGGCCCGCTGCCATATCTATCAAGGATATTTTTGGCATATTTTTTAATTACAGGTGGCCTTGCATAGA
>MHER01000069.1:6230-9661 GCA_001805205.1 Nitrospirae bacterium RIFCSPLOW2_12_42_9
ATCCTCCAATCAAGCCCTGCTACGTCAGCGCCTGAGTTTCCCATAAATTCTAATATGCTGCTAACCCCATTGGCAAAGAGGATTATCGGACAACCCGTTTTTTTTGTACCTTTTATAACCCTCTCTGTGTAAGGGAGGGCAAATTCCTGGTAATCAACCGGGCCTAATGAGCCTGCCCAGGTATCGAACAGCTGGACTGCATGGACACCGGCATTGATCTGCATTTCAAGGTAGTTGATAATAGTTGTAGTTATTTTATCAAGCAGCTTGTGCAGGAATGCAGGATTATCATACATAATACGTTTTATCCATGTGAAATTCTTAGATGTTTCTCCCTCTATCATATATGTAGCCAGAGTGAAAGGTGCACCTGAGAATCCTATCAGCGGTAACCTGTTATCGAGGGCTTCTAATATAAGTCTTATAGATTCTTTTATAAATGGCATCCGCTCAACTGATTCCGGAAGGTTTAAAATTGAGAGACCTTCAAGCCCTGATTCTGACCTTACCGGGTTTGAAAATACAGGCCCTCTCTTCTCAGTAAAACGGACCTCAAGCCCCATTGCCTCAACCGGTATTAGTATATCTGAAAAGAGGATGGCTGCATCTACGCCTAATATCTCCACTGGAAGGAGTGTGGCCTCTGTCACAAGCTCAGGGGTCTTGCACATGGTAAGAAAATCCACCTTTTTCCTGATAGCCCTGTATTCTTTCATGTAACGGCCTGCCTGCCTCATTATCCAGACCGGTGTATAATCTACAGGTTCTCTTCTGCAGGCCCTTAAAAATGTGTCATTTTTTAGCATGGTTTTCATTTACAATTACTTTAGGCCATTTTGTAATTGTTTGTCAACTAAATGGAATGTATGGCATTACTCTTGCAATATTTTTCATTTACTATGGGGGGATTTTATCCAGGGAATTGGATAAAAGGCATAGAAAATTTAACATAAGTCTGGTATAATTTGCTTTTCTGCGACCACAGGCAGGGGCGAATCTTTTTTCTTCTAAGCCATGGATGTGATTGAATACAGCGAAGAACTTCCTTCAAAATGGCCTGATACTCTATCTAAGATTACAGGTCTGACCTTTCTGATATGCAAAGAGGATAAGTATCATTCTTCTCAGGAAAATGAAAATCCATTGTGCAAGTTACTCCAGGAACATACTGCAGGGAGGGCATTCTGTGAGCAGGATTGCACAGGCCCCCTTGTTCAGGCAATTAAAAAGGAAGAGTCAGTATTCTTTAAATGTTACGCCAACTTAAACAATGTAGCTATACCGGTTTATATTAATAGTAATAGTAAACCTGGCAGGCAGAATGTGATACTTGGCGGGAGGATTGTTTCGTCCTATGATGACCTTGTAGGATACAGGGGTGTTGCCGAGAGATTGGGGTGTGAGCAGAATCGCATCATTGAAACAGTCAAAGGTGTACCAATCAGGGATATTGATAAATTTAAGACATCCATGGATGCCATTAAATCAACCACGTCATACTTACTTCATAAAACAAAGCTACAAAAAGATATAGAAGAAAAGATAACAAAGACAAGTACCATAATAAAAGTCCTCTGTGGAATAAACGCTTTTGAAGATGAAAGTGAGTTATATGCCACTGCACTCAATACCCTCGGTATATTATTTGATGCCAGGACAGCCATGTTCCTCGTCAGAGACTCAGTACGGGACATCTTTGTTACAAAAGAGGTATTTGGTCACGGCAGGGATCTACTTTCCGGATTTACGGTCAGTGAGACCAAAGGAATTATCTGGGAGGCAGTTGTAAGGAATGAGGTTGTCTCTTCAAATGACCTGTTTGAATTATTGAGGGCAGGCTTACCAAACGGTTTCAGGTCGCTCAAGGTATTCCCATTAAGTGTTAAGGGTGGTGTTGAGGGTCTTATAATGATCCTTGATACACCAATAATGCAGGAGGATGAGGAATTAATCCAATGTTTTTGCAGAACTATTTCAGCCCCCCTTGAGAATCGTATATTATTATTGAAACGGGAAACCTATGTAAAGAGAGGTATAAAAGTATTAGAGGCCTTACAGGCGATCGGATCACAGATAGATTCAACAGACCTTTTCAATGCCATAGTAGAAAAGGCAGCGGATGTTGCAGAGGCTGAACAGGGATCTCTTATGCTTCTTGAGGAAGAGACAAAGGTGCTGGAGATAAAGGCTACCAGGGGCCTTAACCTTGCCATACTGAATTATATCCGGATTAACCCGGGAGAAGGTATCTCAGGGATCGTATATGAAAAAGGCGTGCCATTAGTTGTGAGTAATATCGAATCAGATGATAGGATATCAAGGCAGAACCGGATACGATATAAAACAAAATCATTTATCAGTCTCCCGCTTAAGATAAAAGACAGGTGTATAGGCGTTTTAAATCTGTCTGACAAGGCAAACGGTGAATACTTTTCAGATTTAGACCTTAAGGTCCTCGAGACAATAGCCCTTTATTCTGCTGTTGCCATTGAACGCAGGGCCTATTACCAGAGCTCATTGAGCCTCAGGAAGATATCAATTACAGACCCGGTTACAGGGCTCCTGAACAGGAGATATTTTGAAGAGAGGATAGCAGAGGAGATGGAGCGTTCCAAACGTCACAAGAGACCATTCTCTCTTATTATACTTGACCTCGACAATTTTAAGGAATTTAATGATACATACGGCCATCTTGCCGGTGATGAGGCATTAAAGGATATTGGCCATGTGATAAGACGCTGTATAAGGATTATTGATATAGGCGCAAGGTATGGCGGAGAGGAATTTGCTATAATACTGCCTACGACAGATAAAAGTGATGCAGGACTTATTGGTAAACGTATCAGAGAAGAGATGGAAAAGACCCCTTTCACTGTTAAAGGTATAGGAAAGGCATTAAAACTGACCGGAAGTCTGGGTATCGCTACTTTCCCGACAGATGCATCTTCAGTGGAAGAGCTGATAAATAATGCGGACAGGGCCCTTTACAAGGCAAAGGAGTTTGGGAAAAACAGGGTGGTGCTATTTGGGAATTTTTAAAGGATCTGAAGATCTTATCACAAACCTTAAACAAGGGATTGATGAATTATCCTCCCTTGAGACAGATGACCATATTCTAAATCACGCCCTTAATTTAATCCTTTCCCTTTCAGGCTATCCTGAAGGGTTAAAGGGAGAAGATATTCCTCTTTCGGCAAGGATAGTTTCCCTGGCCGATACCTACGACGCCCTGGTTTCAGACCGCTCTTACCGTCAGGGCTTTACTCATGAAGAGGCCCTGGAAATTATCAAAAAGGAAGAGGGCAAATATGACCCCCGGATATTTCAGGTTTTCTTAGACAATCATCTGGAGTTTAAAAGAATAAAAGAGAAAAACAGCGCCACCGCTTAAGTTATTAAATGAGAAGGTTGAGGCTGAGGTTGAGGCAAAC
>MHER01000069.1:9728-10605 GCA_001805205.1 Nitrospirae bacterium RIFCSPLOW2_12_42_9
TGTCCGTTCGCGTTTATAATTCCCTCACCAGAAAAAAAGAGCCGTTTGAACCGTCACATCCACCTCAGGTAAATATGTATACCTGCGGAGTAACGGTATATGACGAATGTCATATCGGACACGCCCGCAGTCTCTATATCTTTGATGTGATGCGGCGCTATTTAACCTATCGCGGCTATCAGATAACTCTAGTCAGGAATATCACGGATATAGACGATAAGATTATTAACCGGGCCAAAGAATTAAAGATAAGCTGGTCTGAACTGACTGAAAAATGCGTAAAAAGTTATTACCAGGACCTTGATTCTTTAAGAATCAGCAAGGCCGATTACGAACCCCGGGCAACCGAAAATATCCCGGAGATGATTAAGCATATCGAAGGCCTGATTGCTAAAGGTTATGCCTATACAACCGAAACCGGGGTGTATTTCCGGGTGCGCGATTTTAAAGACTACGGTAAATTATCCGGACAAGGCATTGATGCTATGCGAAGCGGGGCAAGGAAAGAGCCGGATGAAACCAAGGAAGACGCCCTGGATTTCGCCCTTTGGAAAAAATCCAAGCCTGATGAGCCCTTTTGGGAAAGCCCCTGGGGAAAAGGGCGGCCCGGCTGGCATATTGAATGCTCGGTAATGAGCGCCAAATACCTGAAAACCGAGACCCTGGACATCCATGCCGGCGGCAGGGATTTGATTTTTCCCCATCATGAAAACGAAATCGCCCAGAGTGAGGCCTTAAGCGGAAAACCCTTCGCCAGATACTGGCTTCATCACGGACTGCTGACTATCAACAACCAGAAGATGGCCAAGTCTTTGGGAAATTTTATCACCATAAAGGATTTTATAGAAAAACATCATAACGCGGATTTCTTAAAGTT
>MHER01000070.1 GCA_001805205.1 Nitrospirae bacterium RIFCSPLOW2_12_42_9
GATTCGGAATAGCCTTTATATCACCTATCTTCCCAAGTACATATACTATATTCCGGACAACATACCATTTCTCATCCTCTAATTTTTTATAGAGGAGATCTATATTATCTTTTGCAAGTATTGCGAGCACATCACATAAAAGACGACGGGCCTTCATATTATCAAGTATCCCGACCATATTGGCAATTGGAACTATTGCATTCTTATTCAGCATTGAGATGAACATAGAGATGGAATCCAGGTCTTCTGTCCCGGTAAATTTCGACTGAGGCACAAGTTGATGCAGGAAGTCTTCTTCACCCAGGGCATCTATTATCTTCTCAGTTTCCTCTGCATGGGCATTAGTAAAATCATTACCATCCCTACTAAATGTTTTTAAAGTAGTCAGTATTGGTAAAACCCTTTTATAATCCCTGGCTAAAAGAAGGGTCTTTATTATCTTCTCTAAATGCTTTAAGAACTCAGAATAACTATCCAGCTCATGTTCTATGCGAAGTATATGGAATAGGATATCAACCAGTTCTGAAACAAGGTCCATCTTCTTTTCTATTTCCATCTCATCATGAACCTTCGTTATTTCCTCAGGGGTAAGGGTAAAGATCTCTGAGAATGGTTTACCATAAATCTGTTCTATTTCAACCTCAACACCTGCCGGTTGAAGTAAACTTTCCCCCTTTGGCTCGGCCGTCATCTCTTGTTTATATGCCTTCAAAAGGGCATTTTTGCTGGAATCTGTAGTGGTTACCTTTTCAGGTATCTGGAGGAGTAGATTATCATCCTTTCCCTCTTCTACAACAGCATATCGTATGCTTTTGAAATCCTTTTCCCATAATTTAGTAACTGTATCATCATCTTCACCTTCTTTTTTATAATCACGGGTAACAACATCAATAAAGTCGAACAATTCTTCTTCGCTAAGACCTTCAGTAAAAGTCAATTCCCTGATACCGTCACCATAGAGTTTAAAGGCGATGCTCTCTTCCAATGAAGGATTGGAGTATACGACCTCTCCCATATAAAAAAACTCACTCTTTTTTATTTTAAGGATGAGGTCACCGTATTCGTCTAAAAAACCTTTAAATTTAGCTACTAATTCTGTTATGAATTTTTGCCTTAAACGGCTTGTGTCAGGGTAAAGCTTTAATGTCTTAATGGCCTTGGAGAGTGATTGAAGTACATCAATTACAGACTTGATACTGTCTTTTCTGTCTAAATCATCCTGATCTAAATCTTTATCATCTTCCAGTTTGGTACTTTTCATCACAATAAAAACCTTTTTCTGATATAATTTTTGAAATGAATATCATCTTCAGGAAAATTCCCTTATGTAAAGAGATCCAATGGATCAACCCTTTTGATGCCTTTATTCTGCTAAAGGCAGACAGCCCATCTTTTCTATTAGAAAGTCAGCGAGGGAGTACAAAGACATCAAGGTATTCTTTTATCGGTATATACCCTGAAAAGATAATAGTAAGTAAGAAGAAGGAAACAACAGTCTTTTGTAATGGAAATATAGAGTCTTATAAAGGAAATCCTCTTGAAATTATACGTCAATATATCAGAAAAAGGAGAATTGAAAATATTAATGGTCTTCCTCCTTTTATTGGTGGAGCGGTTGGGTATTTTGGTTACAATATTGTAAATTTATTTGAAGAAATACCAAATAGCACACATGATGACCTTAAACTTCCTGATATTGTTCTAATGATAGCAGATGTAACAGTTGTTTTTGACCATTCTGAGAAAAGAGTATGGATTATTGCTGTACCTGATGAGGACGGTCAAAATATACACGATTATAATGATCGGATTGAGAGTATTGAGCAGAGGATTAAAAAAGGGGGGGATATTATTTACAGAGGAAGATATGGTTTAAAGATGAAAATTGTGTCAAACCTTACAAAAAAAGAATATGTTGAGATTGTAAAACAGTGCAAAGAATACATATCCGCCGGTGATATATTTCAGGCTAATCTTTCTCAGAGGTTGTCAACACCTGTTAAAGGAGTAGACCCTCTCATGATTTACAGGATTTTAAGAGAGGTCAATCCATCACCTTTTGCTGCATTTATAGATACAGGAGATATGCAGATAGTAAGCGCATCACCGGAAAGGCTTGTCAGGTTAAAAAATGGATTGGTTGAAACAAGACCTATAGCCGGAACGAGGCCGCGGGGAAAGGATAATATTGAAAATGGGATGCTAAGGGAAGAACTGCTAAATAATGCAAAAGAACGTGCTGAACATATAATGCTCGTTGACCTCGAGAGAAATGACCTGGGCAGGGTATGCAGGTATGGGAGTATAATGGTGGATGAATTTATGAATCTGGAATCCTACTCCCATGTGACACATATTGTTTCAAATATTAAAGGTGAGTTAGAACCCGGGAGAGATGCAATTGACCTGTTGAAGGCTGTTTTTCCGGGTGGGACAATTACAGGTGTACCAAAGATACGTTGTATGGAGATAATAGATGAATTAGAACCAACTGCACGTGGGCCTTATACCGGTTCCATTGGTTATATCAGTTATACAGGTGATATGGACTTAAATATTATTATCAGGACATTTATAATAAAAGATGGGTGGGCGCATGTGCAGGTTGGCGCAGGTATAGTTGCAGACTCTGACCCGGAAAAGGAATACCAGGAGACACTCTACAAGGCAGAGGCCCTATTAAAAACATTGGAGCTCCTATAAGACCTTTGTTATCTCATCCCTCTCAAAAAGGGAAAGCCTTTTAATCTTCCCTTTTTCTATGATTTTAATCCCCTTTCTTTTATGGGTAACATTTCCGATGTGAGATGCATCTATACCTTTTATGCGTAAACCTTTTATAACATTTTCAGTATCTTTTTGATCCACAGCAATAATAAGCGCACCAGAGGCTATGACACCCAGAGGGTCTATACCAAAGTAATCACATAGTATTTTACATTCCTGAAGAACAGGAATAGACTCCTTATTAATAAGTAGTCCTACGCCTGATGCTATTGCAAGCTCATGAAGGCCGGTGGCAATTCCACCCTCAGTTGGGTCATGCATGGCATGGACCTTCCCAAGTTTTCTGACAATAATTGCCTCTTTATATATACTTAAACCAGGATTCTTTATGGTCTCTTTACACCTCTTAATAAATCTTTTAGAAAACCTTTTTAGCAACATCTTCTCCTTCTCCCTTGCAATTATTGATGTTGCTTCAATTGCGATGCCTTTAGTGAGTATTATATTATCTCCAGCCTTTGCCCCTCCTGCTGTAATCAGGTCATCCTTATTTATCTCACCTAACATCTGTCCAATGATAATAGGCCTGTTGATCCCTAAGGTTACTTCAGTGTGTCCCCCGCAGAAGGATATGCTCAGTTCTTTACATGCCTTTGATAATTGTGAAAATACATTTTCAACAAGTGCATATGTTGTCTTTTTTTCAGGTAGTAGAATATTGGCAAGGAACCACCTTGGCCTCCCACCCATTGCTGCTATATCATTGGCATTGATAATTATTGCATACAGTCCTATATCTTCAGCAACAAATGTTATCGGATCTGTCTTTGCAATAAGGTAATCACCTGTGGTCTTTATGACAGTTGCATCTATCCCAATACCTGGCCCAATAATAACACCACCTTTTTTTGATGTATATTTATTTAAGAGTCTTTCCAAAAGGGGTAACGGAAGTTTGCCTGGCAGGAGTCTTGTCTGTCTCATGGTAATACCCTTAAAATAGTAGCAGAAAAGGACAGATTGGTCTATAAATGGGACTTGAATGCCCAGGGGTTGAAGGGAAGTGCCCTCATCTGATCGGTTCAACTATCTCGACTTGAAGATTCTTGTTTCGATCCAGGTGAGGGATTTCAGGGTTTCATCCGCTCCGACATTCCCACGGATGCCCATATCCCAGAACAGCTCGAGGGCTTCTCTCGTGGGAATGTCCAGGACACCTGCCGCTTCTCTCAAGCTGATTTCCCCTCGTGCGTAGCTTTCACCAACGTATCTCTCGGCTCCAAGTCTGAGAAATTTCCTCAAGGTCGTCGGTTCGTCCAACTTTTCTTTCTTTTCAACAAACCTGACAGCATCAAGCAGGTTGTCAGGCAGTCGCAGGGCTTTCGCTTTCATGGTTTTACCTCCAGAGAAAATATGGCGATCCGGTATTCCTCACTATTGATATAGGGAAAGAGAGCGTTCAAGAGTTCCACCACTTTGGATTTATCGACCTTCCCGCTCCTGAAAAGGTAGACGATGCATGTGGCCGGGGTCAAATAGGGAATATCGACCGAATCGAGCTTTTTCAAGAAACGGCGATCATCACTGGCGATCGCATCATAGCGCCCCGATAAATAGAGAGAGAGGACGTCCCTTTCTCCCTTTGCCACGGGTATTTTTATGGGGGTCCTTCTGCCGGCTTTTATAACGTGGAGGGTCCCTCTATGAATATTCTCCTCGATCATCCGGGCGTCCTGATAACCGAAGTTCTTCCCCTCCTTCACGGTTTCTTTGACAACGAGGGGTGGAATGATGACCTCCATCGCTTCTGTGATCATCTCCTTCGCACCACTTTTGGTGAGTTTGACGAGACAGTCGGAATCCATTATAATTTTCATGTATCCAAATGTAATCTTTTCGATACGACCTGTCAAGTATCGGATAACTTTTTGTATCGGATAACTTTATATTGGTGGAAGACCATGGGGAGCGCCTTAAAAATGTCTACCCCGACAGATATGAGCATCAGTTTGGATACTACCGGCCTATCACAGAAAAGGTTTTCTTCAGATATTTAGACTGCGGCATCTTAAGATATGGATTTGCCCGCATCCGGTGTGATCACTGTCACAATGAATACCTCCTGGCATTCTCCTGCAAGACCCGCGCCTTCTGCCCCTCCTGTCATTTTTCGCTTCGCTAAATGGCATCGCTTGCGTTGAGCGAAGCGAAAAAAGCACTGCCCGGCTTTCATATACATAATGAGGGTAAGGTTGTTGCCAACGATACTGAAGGCAGAGAGCGTCTTCGAAGATACATTTGCTATGTCCCCGGTGCAAGCACCCCATGAAGATCGTCGCCTTTATCGAGGAGGATTCGACCATTCAGAAGATCTTAAAACACCTGGGGCTATGGGAGACCCGTTCCCACTCGCCACCGCCATCCTCTATTATATGTGAAGAGATAGTCTATGCGGGTGAATCTTCCACATCGGTCCCTGCATAGGCTGCAAAGGCATTTCCTTTTGCCTCGAGAGGAAAACAGGAAAGGTCTGTCTGCGAAAGGGGCAAAATCCTTTACCGGATGCCTGAAATAGAGGAAGTCGAACCGTAGAATACCATGAGACAAACACAGGCCCTCTTTACTATGCTTCCTCCCTCAATATGCCGCATATCCTACCCAAATACCACAAGCGAAATTTCATAATACCCTTAAAATAGTAGCAGAAAAGGGCAGATTGGTCTATAATTCATTAAATAAGATGAACTCGTAAAAACACCAAAAGTGGACGACTTTGTAAAAAGTCCATATGCAAGGCGCGCAAATTCTGAGGAATGAGGCGTACTTATAGTTACGCCGCAATGACGAAGGATGCAGCGCAACGCCGCAGATGGACTTTTTACGAAGTCGTCAAATAAAATTTAATTATAAACGGGAGATAAAAATGCCTGAAGGACAGAGTAAATGGAGTCATGATTTCTATGATAAGGTTGAGCCTATATTATTAAAAGACCCATTAGCATATTTTTTAGGCTCTATGGAGGAAGGGGATATTTTCGTATTCAAATATCCGGATGCAATAAAACTCGCAGGACATTCCTGTTCTGCGATATCAGGTGCATATAAGATAACAGCGAAGGCCTTAAATGCGCTTTATGGTAGTGAAATTCCTGTAAGGGGTGATATTAAAGTTGCTGTTATGGGGAAGCCGACTGATATGGCATACGGGCCTATATCCCAGGTTATCTCTTTTATTACCGGTGCAGCGCCTGTAACAGGTTTTGCCGGATTAGGCAGGAAATTCAGGAGACGAAATTATCTGGTTTTTGATGAAGAGAACTTCAAATATAACACCTTTATATTCCAGCGGATTGACAATAAAAAAATGGTACAGGTTATATACAACCCTGATCTTATTCCAGAGGACCCAAGGTTGGGAGAGTTAGCCCCGCTGGTACTT
>MHER01000071.1 GCA_001805205.1 Nitrospirae bacterium RIFCSPLOW2_12_42_9
CGTCTCAGTTTGCACAATAGGTGATTTTTAAATTGCGAAACTATATGCAGGGAAGGTTTAAACGGGTTTCGCAAAGACTTTTGCAAGAACCTCATATGTTAATATAATTATTGAAGTTTTATAATACTTGTCGGATAAAACCATTATACCACTCCTTATATACCTTTTATAGTATATTGTATATGAGAACTCTTGGATATCTATTTCGTTTATTATATTTACCGTGAAAATCCCCTCATCCCCCCTTTGAAAAAGGGGGCTGGGTTCCCGTTGCTGCGAAGCATTGCAACGGGAAGGGGGGATTTTAATCAGCGTGGATTTCCTAATGGAACGACCGTACCTGTTCCGGAGTAAACTTTCCCAGTTTGTGGATGCGGGCCTTGTTACGTAAGAAACCAGGGATAAGGTTCATTACCTCAGGCTCACCTTTGGCGTCTATAAGGGCATAACCAGTATGGTCGCCATCCATGCACCCCCAGTCAAACTTATTAAGGACAGATGGGCCCTCTGCCAGTATCTCATCGAGTGCCTTTAAACACTCCTCCTTTGAATGCGGAGATTCCAATAAATATCTTGACATCTTATTCACCCCCTTTACAGTTGTCAGGCACGGTGCCTGACCTATTTAATATTACAATGCCTTTACAAATGATAATGAAACTACTTATCAATATTAATAACATAGTAAAAAATAATAGTAAATTACTCAAAAGGATATTTTTATTTAGCTAAAAGGTGTATAAACATTAACACCTTAGTGTGGGACAACAACTTGTTATTCTTCAATAATTATTAACTGGTTTGTTTTTACATTCTCTAATGTCTTTATCTTGCCGGAAGGGAACCTTGCCTCAATATCAATTGTACCATCGTATATACCAAGGCCAAATTCTGTAGTGAGGGAATGTTGTGAACCGCTGCCTTTACCGCCTTGAACTTCACGTATCTGTTTATTAATAAATGGGGATAGTGTCTTATCATTTTCAGAAGGGACTACAGTAACCCTTGTACCTATCCCCGGGTGATTTGATTCCCTGCCAATTACTTTTATATGAATCCAATGGTGGTTATTTCCGTCATTTCTGAATAAACGTACTCCATCACTGCTTGCCACAAGGAGGTCAATATCACCATCCCTGTCATAATCAGCAAAGGCATTCCCCCACCCATTACCTACTCTTACCCCAGCAAGCCATGTGACATCTGTAAAAGTACCATCACCAATACCTTTATATAGGAAGCTGATTTCTTCTTTATATGTGGAAGTAAAGTAGAGGTCTAATATCCCGTCATTGTCATAGTCTATTAAGGATGGATCAGCCGAGGTCTCTTCAAATCTGATACCTGAGCCCTTGAATCTGTCTTTAAAAATGAAATCCGGCGGTCCAAGGTTTTCAAGGAGCATACTCTTGTCAGAGAGACCTATATACCGGGGATGGGCTAGATTGGATACAAAGAGGTCTAAGTCTCCGTCATTGTCATAGTCTCCCCATTCTGCCCCTATGGAGTGTCCATAGTAACCTTCTTCCTCATGTCCTTCAACCCCTGTTTCCTCAGCTACATTTGTAAATGTCCCATTCCCGTTATTTCTCCAGAGAAAGTTAGGATCTAACCTGTAGTTTGCCACATATATGTCAGGGTTGCCATCATTGTTATAATCGCCCCAGTTCACACCCCTGCCGCACATATTTTCAAGGGAGATAACTCCAGCGATGCTATTCACTTCTGAGAATGTGTTATCACCATTATTATGAAACAGATAGTCTTTCAGGCAGATAGCTCTTTCTATTGTACTTAACAAAGGTTTCTCATAATTTGCTATATACAAATCAATAAACCCGTCATTATCATAATCTCCCCATGCAGCAGCCTCAGTAGGATATACCTCAGGTTCTTTCAATGCTGTCATTGTAATATTATTAAATGTTCCATCTCCTTTATTTTCCCAGAGCATGTCAGTTGTACCTTTGCCAGATGCGAATGTATAGAAATCAAGGTCTCCATCATTATCAATATCCCCCCAAACCCCGCCATTTGCACCTGATATTTCAGTGATCCCGGCGTCCTTTGTTTTATCTATAAAGGTACCATTACCATTATTATTAAAGAGCCTTGCTCCATTAAATAGTATATCTTCAAACCCATCATTGTTAAAGTCCCCCCAGCTTAACCTGGTTGCCTTAACAGATGATAATCCTGCAGCCTCTGTGACCTCTGTAAATGTTGTAACTCCTTCCCTGTTTGCAAAAAAATTATTTAGAGGTTCTTCATCTCTGTGGTTTCTGTAGTAATTGTCAAATAATTCTTTTAACCTCTCCTCTGATTCTTTATTTTCACCAGACTTAAGGCTTTGCACATATGAGTTAATAGCACCCCCGATGTCATCCTTTATTTCAAGTAACAGGCCGAGATGATAGTATAATTTAGGGTCAAACTTAAGGTGCTTAGTTGCCTTTTTATATGCCCACTCTGCCTCTGTATATCTCATGCTTTTATAATAAGCCCAGCCGAGTGTGTCATAATATATCCCTCTGGTTATCTTAAGGTCTTCATACCATTCTGATTCAGGGTAATATTCAGGTTTATCATCCGGATCAGGGTCTTCTATAAGTGTTAAAGCCTTTTTAAGGTATAATACAGCCTTATCCAGGTGGATATCAGCATCAGTATAAAAATATCCAACATAGAAGTTTGCCATCCTGTTGTCAGGATCATGCATGATCCAGTCCTCTCCATATTCATAAAGTAATTCCGTATTTTTTAAGTCTTCGGCACATAGCTTAAGCCTTAAAGTATATGCCATTTTCCTCTCTTTGCTCATAGGGAAAAGACTCTGAAAAACTTCTATTTTATTAAGGCGTTTTTCAACATCCTTCTCTATCAGCATATCTTCAAAGGATTCATTTGCAAGTGTTGAGATAATCTCATCATCAGGTCTTAAACTCATGATCTCTTCTGAAAGCACTATTGCCTCCTTATCATCATGTAAAAAGTGCTGCCCGTAGTACGCGGCCATTAGTCTATCAAGGGTCTTCCTGCCTGAGGATAAAAAATCCTTAATCTCCCTTTTTATCTCTTCCCTTACATCATGTTTATACCCTGATTCCTCAAGCCTCACCATCCATAAACCGGGATAGGCATTATAAGCTTCGTTATCATATTGCAATGCTGTCTGAAATGCATGTCTGGAACTCTTGTAATCTTCGATTGTAAAATAGAGATTACCAAGTGAGATCCATGCATTTATATTTTGCGGATTATGTTCAAGGGCCTTTTCAAAATAGACCTTTGCCCTTTCATAGTGGCGTTTTTTCGCATATGTTCTCCCATCCTGCAGGGCTTTATAAGATCTGTATGCTTTGATAAAAGGAATACATCCGGATAATGAAAAGGATAAATATATCAGGAGTAAAATCAGGTAAAGTTTTTTGACCATTCTTTAGAATAAAGGCATGTTAGTCTCCAGCGCTCATATAGTTTCCTTGTATCCTGCTCATCAAGCCTGGGATTAAAGGTCTTTTTGGCAGTGACAAGTCTTTCAACTGGCAAGAGGCCCTGCCAAATCCTGGAGTTAATGCCTGCTAAAAAGGCAGCGCCTAAATCAAATGCATCATGATCCTGTGTTTTATATACAGGCATATTCAGTAAATCCGATTGAAATTGTAATAAGTATGGCATACTGGATATCTCGCCGCTTGCCCTGATCTTTTTAAGTTGTATGCGTCCGTCCCTTTCTATTATATTGAAATTATCCTTTACCAGGAAGGCGATAGATTCAACTGCTGAGCGAACTATATCATTCTTAGTCGTAGTAGATTTCAACCCGAAGATGCATGTGGTAATATTTGAGTTCCAGTAAGGCGAACTGATCCCGGAAAGGGCAGGGAGGATAAAGACCCGTTCACCAGACCGCTTACAAATATCATCAATATTGTCCTTGGGTGATATGAAACCTAAGTTGTTACGCAGCCACTCGAATATATGGTTAACCCCGTGTATGCTTCCTTCGAGCATATAAGTTGTGTTATTGTTATTTGACCATGCAATAGTAGTAAGAAGACCTGGTAATATAAAAATTTTCCTCCCGGTGTTAATAAGTAAAAAGCCATCCTTTCCATAGTTTATATTAACATCTCCCTCCTCAAAGCAGCCGTTGCCTATCAGGGACGACTGATGTTCAACTATGCTTGCATGGATTGGTATAGCCTGTCCCTCTATTGTTGCCTCTCCATAATCATGTGATGTAGGTAGTATGGGTGGTAGTATTTCAGCAGGTATGGAAAATAGTTCAAGTAATTCTTTATCCCATGACTTTGTAAAGATATTAAACAAAAGGGTATGGGCAGCATTTGTGTGGTCTGTTGCAAACACAGCCCCTCTGGTTAAGTGCCAGATCAGGTAGGTATTAACAGTTCCACATACCAGATTTCCTTTATCAAGCAGCTTACGGGCTGGTTTTATATTATCCAGCAGCCATTTAATCTTTGATGCAGTGTAACAATGAGATAAAATAAGACCGGTCCGTTCACGAACCATATCCCTCTGAACCGACCGTTCCCTGCATAAATCTGCGCCGCGGGTATCCTGATATGCAATTGCATTATAAACAGGTTTACCGGTGGACTTATCCCAGAGTATAATCGTTGAAGGTTGGTTTGTTATACCGATTGCAGATATCTGTTTCTTTTTAGAACCTATCTTCCTGAATAAAGTCTTAATTGCATTAAGCTGGCTTTTTAATATGTCTCCTGGTTTGTACTCAACCAGGCCGGGTTTTGGGAAAACAGGCTTGAGAGGACACTCTACGCTTGTAATAATCTTCCCTTTTGAATCGACAAGAATAGCCCTTGATCCTGAAATGCCTTGATCCAGGACAAGAATGTATTGACCCATAGGCTTCAATTTCCTTAGTTTTTTGAGCATATATTAACAACCTGGGCAGTTAAAGTCAACATGGTTATTTTTTACTTTTAATTGACAAACGACCCCCACTTTGATAGGTATAGGTCAATTAGAGGTGGAGTATTGGCCAATATGGATATTGATGATGATATGGTTCAAGCCCGGCTTTCTCCGCAGGAGGAGAAGTTTGAGTGGTGGCGGCAGACAATTGGCTTGTTTATTGGCCCTGTGGTCTTTTTTATCTTATATTTATTACCTACCCCTTCCCTTTCAATGGAAGGACATATGCTCGCTGCAATACTCGGGCTTGTCATTACCTATTGGATTACTGAGCCAATTCCGATCCCGGTTACTGCCTTGCTTGGTGCAGCACTCTGCGTTATTTCAGGGGTTGCGCCTGCAAAGGCAGTGCTTTCCCCATTTGCTGACCCAATAGTCTTTCTTTTCATAGGAAGCTTTATGATAGCAAAGGCCATGAGCCTGCATAAATTAGACCGGAGATTTGCCTATTATATCTTTTCTATCAAAGGGATAGGAAACAATCCTTTAAGTCTGTTAATTGCATGTGGTGTTATTGTTGCTCTCATATCTATGTGGATTAGCAATACTGCTGCAACAGCGATTATGCTGCCAATAGGCATTGGAGTGATACGGACAATTGAGAGATTTCCGGTTGTGGGTGAGGCAGGGAAATTATCCGGTACTCAATTAAGATACAGGACAGGGTTTATGCTTATGATAGCCTATGGTGCATCCATTGGGGGGATAGCCACACCGGTAGGTTCACCACCAAATCTCATTACTATGGGTATGATAGAGTCCCTTGCAGACTTCAGGATAACATTTTTCCAGTGGATGTTATTCGGGGTGCCTCTGCTTGTTATGATGTTCATTTTACTGACCCTGATTTTAAGGTTTCTTAATCCACCGCCAGGAGGTAAATTATCCGATAATATTGAATTATTGTCAGGTATAAAAAGCGAGGTGAATATATGGAGCAGGGGAGAGATGTATACAATGCTATCGTTTTGTCTGGCTGTTTTGTTATGGGTCTTCCCGGGGATTACTGCCGGACTATTTGGGTCTGAATCTGAGATATATAAATCTGTAAAAGGTGTGCTGGATGAAGGGATAGTGGCACTTATTGCAGCATCTATACTTTTTATAATTCCCACTAACTGGGAGAAAAGGACCTTTGCAATGACATGGGGACAGGCAGTGAAGATAGACTGGGGGACGATAATGCTTTTTGGCGGCGGTTTAAGTCTGGGGAAACTTATGTTTGATACCGGTGTTGCAAAGGTAATAGGGACAAGGCTTGCAGATGCAGGTGGTTTTGAAGGACTCTGGAGTATTACAGCATTATCTATAATAATCGGGATTCTGGTAAGTGAGACAACATCCAATACTGCTTCAGCAAGTATGGTAATACCTGTTATGATTGCAGTGGCACAGGCAGCAGGTGTTTCACCAATTCCGCCGGCGCTCGGTGCAGGGCTTGGTGCAAGTTTCGGTTTTATGCTGCCTGTGTCCACTCCTCCGAATGCAATAGTGTATGGCTCAGGGATGGTGCCAATACTATCAATGGTCAAGGCAGGATTAATATTTGATATACTCGGATTTATTATGATATGGATTGGATTGCGTATCCTGTGCCCGGTATTGGGGCTTATGTAGTTGATGCAAATTCTTTCAAGGACTCTGTTTCTCTTCTAATTCGAGATCAAGGGTTTTAATCTTCTCAATATCAAGGTTTAACTTCTTGTTTTCTCTTGAAAGAGATGAATTAATTTCTTCAAGTTCATCTATCTTATGACGCGCTGCCCTTGCCTCTTTTAAAAATTTAAATAGTGGGACTGTTTGAATAGTCCATTCGCTCTCAGGATATTCTTTATGTAACCTTTCAATGATATTTATTGCCTTTGTTAGTCCGTCTCCAACAGGTTTATGATCCAGATATAAAAGCCCGAGCTTGAACATTGCCTCATCCGTAATATCCTTTACCCCTTTTTTTGAACATATCTCTTCAAGGAGGACAATTGCTGCGTCGTCTTTCCCTTTCTTTATCATCTCCGTGGCCGAGGAAAGCGTAGACCTTTGATCAATCGCATTCAGGACAGCACAACCATTAAGCCCCAGGATTATAGTGGTACAAATTATCAATAAACCGATCTTTTTCATCCGAAAATCACCCCCGAACACCACGCTGTAGGGACAAACCTTTAGGTTTGTCCCTTTCCTGTTGGACAGACCTAAAGGTCTGTCCCTACGTCTACGCCCATTTTCATTGTCCTTTGTGTTAACATGTAACATGAATGTTTCATCTGATATTCTTTCTGCGGTTTATCATATAGTTGCTTCCCGCAGTATTTTTCACATAGCCCTTAATATCTGCTGCAACCCTTGCAATATCAACGGCTGATGAGTACTCACCATTCTGACATATAATTACAGCAATTGATATAGTCATTATAGGGAAGACACGAGGGACACCGTACCTGTCTATTCC
>MHER01000072.1 GCA_001805205.1 Nitrospirae bacterium RIFCSPLOW2_12_42_9
ATTTACAACCACCAGCCCGAATCTGGGGGTTTTAAGTTATGGAAGATATAAGAGCTTTGTTATGGCTGATATACCGGGATTGATAGAAGGCGCCCATGAAGGTAAAGGACTTGGGTTTCAGTTTCTCAGGCATGTTGAAAGGACTACGGTCCTGTTACACCTTGTAGATGTCTCTGATAGTGCAACGGTTCCGCCTGTAGATGCATTTGAGATGGTGAATAAAGAACTTTCTCTTTACGGTCCCGGCCTTATGGAGAAGAAACAGATTGTAGCAGGAACAAAGATAGATGCCATGACAGATGATAAAAAATTAAAGACATTTTCACATCATTGCAGGAATAAGAAATTTAAATTTTTCCCCATATCAGCAGTTACTGGAAAGGGTGTAAAGGAGCTTATAAGGTATCTTAGCAAAGAAGTTGAGAAGGGAAAAGGCAAGACATGAAGACATCTGATATTAGAATAGCCGCTGTAAAAGATGTAAAGCGGATAGTAATAAAGATTGGCAGCAGGGTTGTTGCCTCATCAAGGCTCGGCCTTAATTCCAGGCGTCTTAAAAGGATTGTAAGGGATATGGTGGAGCTTAAACAAAGAGGTTACGAGCTAATCTTAGTATCGTCAGGGGCTATAGTTGCAGGAATGAGAGAGCTCGGGTTAAATGACAGACCGCGCGGAATCTCCCTCAAACAGGCTGCTGCCTCAATAGGCCAGAGTAAGCTGATACAGCTTTATGAGAGGTTATTCAGTGAGTTTAATATTAAAGTGGCGCAGATACTGCTGACCCGCGATGATATTGCCGACAGAAAACGTTTCTTAAATTCAAGGAATACCTTGTTTACATTATTATCTTACGGAGTAATACCTGTAATAAATGAAAATGACACAGTCGCAATAGATGAGATCAAGTTTGGGGATAATGACTTATTATCAGGCCTTGTTACAAATCTGGTCGATGCAGATATGCTTGTTATCCTTTCAGATATAGATGGACTGTTTACAGAAGACCCTGTTGTGAATCCAGGGGCAAAACTTATCCCGCTTGTTGAGGAGATTGATAAGGGCATAGAGTCTATTGCAGGAGACTCCGTTACATTAGAAGGAACCGGTGGTATGGCATCAAAGGTAAAGACAGCAAAAAAGGCAGCGGAATACGGAATTCCCACAATTATTATTAATGGAACTATGCCCGGGCTTCTGGGTAAGGCCATGGAAGGTTATGAGACAGGGACGATATTCCTCCCAAAGAAGACAGGTCTTACAAGCAGGAAGTACTGGATAGCATATGGTCTTCCAACAGAAGGTAGTCTGATCCTGGATAATGGTGCAAGAGATGCCCTGCTGCTGAGAGGGAAGAGCCTTCTCCCTTCAGGTATAACAGGTGTAAAAGGTGATTTTGAAGCAGGAGATGCAGTTACATGTGAGGATGTATCCGGAAAGGCCTTTGCAAAAGGCCTTGTTAATTACAACTCCGTTGATATAGAAAAGATCAAAGGGAAGAGAACAACAGAGATAGAGGGTATCCTTGGTATTAAGGATTTTGACGAGGTAATACACAGGGATAACATGGTGATATTTTGAGGAGGTGTTTATGGATATCAAGGCCTACATTATAGAAAAGGGGAAAATGGCAAAAAACGGCGCAAGGAGGCTTGCGACTGTGTCTTCATCCGTCAAAGATAAAGCCCTCCTTTCTATGGCTGATGCAATAGAGAGGGAGGGAGGACGACTTAAAAAAGAGAATCAGAAGGATATTGAATACGCAAGGACAAAGGGATTATCACCTGCATTGATTGACAGACTGACAATTAATGATAAAAGGATAATAGAGATGGCTAAGATGCTGCGGGAGGTTGCGGCGCTGCCTGATCCGGTTGGCGAGATCATGCGGATGTGGAAGAGACCAAACGGGATGCAGGTTGGCAAGATAAGGGTTCCTATTGGTGTAATTGGTATTATCTATGAATCAAGGCCTAATGTTACAGCAGATTCAGCTGCCCTGTGTATTAAATCCGGTAATAGTGTCTTTTTAAGGGGTGGGTCAGAGGCTATAAACTCTAACAAGGTGATTGCAGAAATATTGATGGAGGCTGGTTCGAAGGCAGGACTCCCTGATGGTGTTATAACAATGGTTGATGTTGCTGACAGGGAGGCTGTAATGGAGATGTTACATCTTGACAGGTATATAGACCTGATAATACCCCGCGGCGGCGAAGAACTTATGAAGACTGTTACAGCAAATTCCAGGATACCTGTTATCAAACATGACAAGGGTCTATGTCACACATATGTGGATGAGTATGCAGATTTAAAGATGGCCCGGGATATATGTTTGAATGCAAAGGTTCAGCGTCCTGGCACATGCAATGCAATGGAGACGATGCTGGTTCATAAGGCTGTATCTGCAACATTTCTGTTGCCGATGATAGGTAAATTCCAACAGGCGGGTGTTGAGTTACGCGGTTGTCCAAAGGTGGTCTCTCTTGACCCATCTGTCAGGCCTGCAACAGAAGAGGACTGGAACACGGAATACCTTGACCTGATTCTTAATGTAAAGATCGTTGATGACATGGAAGAGGCCCTCAGGCATATTGAGACCTATGGTTCACAACACTCAGAGGGTATTGTTACAAATAATCATCAAAGGGCCATGTCCTTTCTTAGAGATGTAGATGCTGCAGCCGTATTTGTTAATGCCTCCACAAGGTTACATGATGGCGGCCAGTTCGGATTAGGCGCCGAGATCGGGATCAGTACGACACGCATTCATGCAAGGGGTCCGATGGGCCTTGAAGAGCTGACAACAATTAAGTTTATTGTGCTTGGTGATGGTCAAGTACGTGAATAATACCGGAGGAAATTAGTTGCCGCGTATAGGTCTTTTTGGTGGGACATTTAACCCTGTTCACACCGGCCATCTGCGCATTGCAGAAGAGATAAGGGAACACTTCAACCTCGATAATATAATATTTATCCCCACTGGCATCCCCCCCCATAAAAAGAGGTCAGAGGTTATAGACCCTTTACACAGACTTAGCATGGTTGAACTTGCCATAGCACCATATAAATACTTTGCCGTATCCGCAATAGAGGCAGACCGTCAGGGATTCTCATATTCAATAGATACTGTAAATGCACTGCAGCAGGAGATGGGTAAGACAGCAGAATTGTATTTTATTGTTGGGATAGACGCATTTCTTGATATCAGGACATGGAAGGACGTGGATGATCTTCTGACCCTGTGTAATTTTATTGTTATACCCAGGCCAGGGCATAGATTTATAGATTTAAAAGGTGTAAACCTTCCGGCACTGAAGGATGTCTCAGCAGAAGACCTTGAAAGCCTGGACAGGAGGGAGATATTGAGACTCTCCATACCACTGACAGGGCGTTTTCATCTTTTTCTCGAACAGATAACACCCTGTGATATTTCATCTACAGGGCTCAGAAGGCTGATAAAGGAGAGAAAAGGGCTTAAAAATCTGTTGCCTGATTCCGTTGTGTCATATATAATTAAAAAAAGATTATATAGTCAGTAGCTTTAATTATAAAAATTTTACAAAATTCATTTTTCAGTATAAGCTATATAATTGATAACTAAAAAAAGGCCAATCACAAGTAAGAAAAAGGCTGTCTTAGCTGCACGATGTCTGGAGGGGAAGAAGGCCACAGACATTGTTCTGCTCGAAGTCTCTAAAATAACATCAATAGCAGACTACTTTGTAATAGCTACTGGTGATTCAAAACGCCAGATAAAGGCATGTACGGATTATATTGACGAGACCCTTTCTATTAAGGGTGAAAACCCTGATCACCTTGAAGGGGTAACAAATCTTGAATGGGTGTTAATGGATTACGGGGATGTCATAGTACATATCTTTGATAAAGAGACCCGTTCATACTATGGGTTAGAGCGGTTGTGGGGGGATTCCCCTAAAATAGATTACAGGGTCAGAAGGAAGACAGGACAGAGGCCTGTATAATGCGTTATATTATCACTCTATTTGTTATAGTCTCCATAGTTATCATCGTTTATTTTGACCGTCTGAATCCGGATGCAGTGACTGTAAATCTGAACAGCACATCTTCCTATACTATTTCAATGGTCGGGTTCTTCCTATTCTCCTTTGCCCTTGGAGCATTTATTATTATCCTCTTTACCCTACTAAGGGATGCAAGGACTATATTTAAAGAGTGGAGAGGGCGTCAGAGGCAGCGCATCGAGGCCCGTGTCCAGGATATCTTTTCAAAGGGATTGTATGCATATCTGTCAGGTAAATATGACCAGGCCATATCTTTTTTTCGAGATATAATGAAGATAGAGCCAAATCACTTTTATACACTATTAAGGATTGGCGATGCATATCAGAAGGAACGGAATTATCAGGAGGCCATTAGATTCCACAAAAGGGCAAGAAAGATAGATGAGAAAAACCTTGAGGCTTATTTTGCCCTTGTAAATGACTATGTATTATCCGGTTCATATGAAGATGCAATCTCTGTAATTCAGGAGGTCATAAAAAGGGATTCATCAAATATAGGGGCCCTTGTCCGCCTGAGAGATATCTATATAAAAATCGGGAGGTGGGACGGCAGTCATGAGATACAGGGCCGCATAGTAAAGCACCGTAAGGATAATCCCGAAGATGATAAGCTCTTAATGGGACTGAGATATGAGTTTGCAAGGTCATTATACAATAAGGGCGATAAGGAAAAATGCAAGAAGCTTCTAAAGGCCATAGTCAGGGCTGACAAGGACTTTATCCCGGCCTATGTGACACTCGGTGACATACTTATTGAATCAGGAGAAAATACTGATGCGGCAGAGCTATGGGAGAGGGGCTATTATATGAATTACAGCGAGATACTTCTCCATAAGCTGGAAGACTTCTATCTGCATCAGGGCGAGCCGGAGAAGATAATATGGATTTATAAGAAGGCTATATCAATCAGCCCGAATAATACTGGAATCAAGTTCTACCTCGGTAAGCTGTATTACCGCCTGGAGATGCTGGATGAGGCATATGAAGTATTATCCGATCTTGAGATTACAGAAAGTCCAATGCCGGAGCTCTACAAGCTGCTGGGTAATATATATGAAAGGAAAGAAGAATATATAAATGCTATAACTGAATTCAAGAAGGCCCTCGGATTGCGAAAAAGGGTAATAGTTCCATACTTTTGTCCTGTCTGTGATTATCACTCCTATGAGTGGAGTGGCAGATGTCCGAGGTGCGGAGAGTGGAATACATATACAGTCTCCCCTATTTATATAAAAAAGGACCTGCATACCAGAAAAGGGAAAAAATCACTTACCGGCAGTAAGTTAGAACCATCGTACAAAGATAGCATAGAATGGAGCGGGGTCTGAGGCCTTTGATATTGATCATACTCGATGGCTGGGGGATCAATCCAATGGCAGACGGGAATGCAATTGCACTTGCAAATACCCCTGTCTACGATTCTCTCCTGAGTGAATATCCTCATACTACACTTGATGCCTCAGGTGAGTCAGTGGGATTACCGGATGGGCAGATGGGTAATTCAGAGGTTGGACATCTCAATATTGGCGCAGGACGTGTAGTCTATCAGGATCTTACCCGTATAGATAAGGCAATAGATAGCAGGGAATTTTTTAAAAATCCTGTTTTCCTTGAATGTATCCATAAAACAAAGGCATCATCGGGAAGACTTCATTTTATGGGGCTGCTCTCAGATGGCGGCGTCCACAGCCATATTAACCACCTCATCGCTCTCATTGATATGGCAGTGAAAGAGGGTGTTAAAGAGATATATATTCATGCCTTTTTGGATGGTCGTGATACACCACCAAATAGTGGAGCCGTGTATCTGCTATCTCTCCAGGATTATTTAAAGAAAAGGGGGGTTGGCAGGATAGCAACAATCTCAGGCCGTTACTATGCGATGGATCGTGATAACAGGTGGGAGAGGGTTGAAAGGGCATACAATACACTTGTTGCAGGAGAGGGATTAGTTGCATCAGACCCGATTGAGGCAATTAAGAAGAGCTATACAGATGGGGTTACAGATGAGTTTGTTATCCCCACATTGATCTGTGAT
>MHER01000073.1 GCA_001805205.1 Nitrospirae bacterium RIFCSPLOW2_12_42_9
TACTTGCCCAAACATGCTGGTGCAAGACAGTATCAATCAGTTCACTTCTATCAATGCGGTAATCTGCGCGTTTCTCTTTCAAGAAAGCAATTAACGAGTCAGTAGAATAATAAAATATTGTAGGAGCATGACCTTGGGGAATTCCTGTCTCATACGGCCATATTATTGAGTCAGGGAAATCTTTTTTGATGGCGCTTCTTTGCGTATCCATCAATATTTTTGTCGGATAAGTGAGGACAACAGCTCCATTCCAGTGATCTATAATCTGCCTGACAATATGACTCTTGCCTGAACCAACAGGAGCTTCAACAATTATAATCTGTTCCAGAGAATCAAGTGCGTTAATGGTAGCCGCCTGAAATGGCCTCATACCCTTAATTTCTTTAACCGTTCTTTGTCCTATCAATAAGCTCATTTAGCTTTATCTCAAAAATCCTTTTTGGATAACATGGCAACACCATTCTCCGTAAAGACATACGGCAACTTGCGTGTTCCTCCCCAACTTGATGTTCCAAAATGGAATGTCAAGTTCTTGAACTCCTCCTGAGTTAATTGAAACATAAAATCCTTTTAAGACGCTTGAGAGCATAGCCGCGCCTCTTTCATATGACTTCTTTACCAAGGTCTGTATATACCTTTAAAACCTTTTTCGAATACTCTACAGATGCCATAGCCTCTTCCTCTGTAAGGTCTTCCATCCCATATTCTGATTTTATGTATAATGTATACAATTTCCTGAATGTCTCAGAAATTTCTTTCCCGAAGTGTTTCTCTGCAAGAGGCAAAAGTATTGCTACCTTACTTGAATATCCTTCTCCCTTCATAGCCAGAACTGCCTGTATGGCATGCTTTGATGCTATAAAACAGTAATCCGCTATACCATAAATCATATCTTTTATTAAGAGTTCTTCTGCAATCTTTATCTTCCGCGATTCAAATTCCCGGGACTTTTTGAAAAACTCAGAATATTTGATCTCCGGTGAAACTGGATTTATAGACAGGTCTGCATTACCATAAATCACTTTACCTTCTTTCTTCACTGCTGTATAGAGGGGTATTTTTTCTTTATGAAAATCCTCAAGGCTTGTGGACAGTACAGTAATACTTCTTTCTGTTTCAATATTATCCACAATATCATTTACTAATTTTCTTATATCTTTGTCTGCCTTGTCGAAGACAGCAAGTAAATCTATATCAGAGCCCTTTCTCGCAGTCCCCTTTGCCCATGATCCATATAAGATAAGACATTTAAGATTGTCTTGAAATTTCTTTATAAGATTATTTGCTATCTTTTCGAGAATATCTTTGATAGCCTCTGGCAAAATTCCCTCCGGAGTTTTAATTTTTCCTCCCGTTTTCAGTAAAGGCGTAAGGTATGTATTTGATATTCTGTTCCCTATTTTAGCAGAATATTGGCCTGTTTTAAAGTAAAATGAAAGGAAATTTGTAACCCCTCAATCCTGATTTTATTTGACACAAGAAGTATTCTCCTTTAATATCCATCCTGATATCTGCACCGGGATGGCTCATAATTATCCCGAATCAATTTAAAAGGGGGCTAATGTAATGACAAAAAAGCTTATATCATTTTGCAGTTTCCTTTTCTTTGCTATTCTTACCCTAACTTCCTGTGGCAGTGGTGGTGGAGATGGCAGCGGGGATCAGACAGGAATCTTTTCATCAACCGGTAACATGGATACCCATCGCATATATCACACTGCAATTCTTCTTCCTAATGGAAAGGTCCTTATTGCAGGAGGCAAGGATGGTTTCTACGGGGATAATCTTTCGAGTGCAGAACTCTATGATCCGGAAAAGGGGACCTTCAGCACAACTGGTAACATGAATACAGGCAGGAGTTTACATACAGCAACCATTTTGCCCAATGGCAAGGTACTTATTACCGGAGGGGTTGGGCCAACTCCTCTTTCCAGTATGGAGATCTATAATCCTAATACAGGTGCATTCAGCCCTATTACCAGCTTGAACACAGCACGCGCAGAACATGTAGCTACAATGCTTGCCGATGGAAAGGTCCTTATTGCCGGTGGATACAGTATCCAGGGAACACCCCTTTTAAGTGCCGAGTTGTATGACCCTGAGAAAAATATTCTTACACAGATTAATGACCTCACAACCGGTTTTGTTGAACATACTGCAACCTTGCTTGAAAACCGCAAGGTTTTAATAATCGGGGCATCCGTTAATCTATATGATGATTCTACTTCCTCATTTTATGATCCAGGGAATAATATGATAGCCATTCGATATGGCCATTCCGCCACATGGCTTCCTAATAAGAAGGTACTGATTGCAGGTGGAAACATAGGCGGTATCCGGAATTTGCCCAGTCTTTCCAGTGCAGAGTTATATGATATAACTGAGGAGACATTCAGTAAGACAGGATATATGATTAATCCAAGGTATAGACATACCGCCACATATCTGGAAAATGGAAAGGTTCTTATAACCGGTGGTGTTAATACAACCAGTCGTCTTGATAGTGCAGAGATTTATGATCCTGATAAAGGGAAATTCGTTGAAACTGGCAGCATGATCTCTGCAAGGGATTCTCACACTGCAACTCTTCTTCCGAATGGAAAGGTACTTATTGCAGGAGGACTCGGAAATTCCGATGCCCTTTCCAGCGCTGAGCTATATATACCAGAGTAACCTATTATTCATTAGAAAACTTTTTCAGGTATTGACAGCCATACAAGTAATCTATTATAAATAGAGCCATACATGTGGGTGACAATCGATAGTCTTTAGTAAATGAAAAACCCATTCTCTCAACACCTTATATCAGAAAAGGAGGAGTAAGTCATGAAACGAGTTGTTAAAGTTTTACTTGCCGGAAGTCTTATTGCAAATCTTTTTTTAGCAGGCATAATTTTAATGGGGTTTACAGGCCCGAATGTCCTGACATCCTTTAATGATGATGTGAATAAACCTGTGATTGCCAAATCATCTTTTGTCCATGAGCTCGCATCTGTGATAGGTGATGTGAAGCTCGGCGAGAGGGTGTATGTAGCACCCGCAGCCTCAATAAGGGGTGATGAGGGACAGCCTATATATGTCGGCAATGAAAGTAATGTCCAGGACGGTGTTGTCATACATGGACTTGAGACAATGGAAGAGGGTAAGGCAGTAGAGAAGAACCAGGTCGAGGTTGGCGGAAAAAAATATTCAGTATATATTGGTGACAGGGTATCAATGGCACACCAGTCTCAGGTACATGGCCCTGCACTTGTTGGCAATGATGTGTTTATCGGGATGCAGGCACTCGTGTTTAAGGCCACTGTCGGAGACGGTACAGTGCTTGAGCCAGGTGCAAAGCTTGTTGGTGTAAAGGTTGGATCAGGCAAGTATGTGCCGGCTGGTAGTGTAATTACAAAACAGGCTGATGCAGATGCCCTTCCGGCAATCACCGGAACATATGCATTCAAAGACCTGAACAAGGCAGTTGTGCATGTAAATACCCAGTTTGCAGACGGATATAACGGCAAGAAACCTGCCGGTCAGGGCCATGGACATTAATTACATATGAATAATGAAATCCGTAATGTCATAATTATTGGCTCAGGCCCTGCGGGTCTTACTGCGGCAATTTATGCATCGAGGGCGGATATGAAGCCCCTCGTTATAGAAGGCCAGCAGCCTGGCGGACAGCTTACAATAACTACTGAAGTCGACAACTATCCCGGATTCCCTGATGGGATTAACGGGCCTGAGCTTGTAATGGATATGCACAAACAGGCAGAGAGGTTTGGTACGGAGTTTATTTCAGATGTGGTTACCTCTGTTGATCTTTCAAAAAGACCATTTGTAGTAAGGATTGGCGATGTATCATATAAAAGTAAGACACTTATTATTTCTACCGGCGCATCTGCAAAATGGCTTGGTATTGAGTCTGAAAAGAAACTTATGGGCAGCGGAGTCTCGGGATGTGCGACATGTGATGGATTTTTTTTTAAAGGGAAAGAGGTGGTTGTTGCAGGCGGAGGGGATACTGCAGTTGAAGAGGCCCTTTTCCTTACAAAATTTGCAACAAAGGTTTCTATTATACACAGGCGTGACCAGCTCAGGGCATCAAAGATAATGCAAGACAGGGCTCTTAAGAATGAGAAGATCTCTTTTATCTGGGACTCTGTTGTGGATAAGATACTTGGTGAAGATGTGGGTCACGTAACAGGGGTAAGGATAAAAAATGTTAAAAGTGGCTCTATTACAGATTTCCACTGTAATGGTGTATTTATTGCTATAGGGCACACGCCAAATACTAAGATATTCGAAGGGCTGCTGGAACTTGATGAAAAGGGATATATTATTTTGAAGCAGCGTACTTATACAAGTGTGGAAGGTGTCTTTGCTGCAGGAGATGTGGCAGATCCTGTTTACAGGCAGGCAGTTACAGCCGCTGGAATGGGGTGTATGGCTGCTATAGATGCAGAACGTTTTCTTGAAGGATAGTAAATGTTAGATGTTGTCAGCAATATAAAAAATCTGGTTGAAGAATCTTTTAATGCCAGTGCGCGTTCCCTTCAGGGATGTCACTATGCAGATATACGAATAGATGTAAGTGATATGCGCTGGGCATCTGCAGAGGACGGAAAGCCAAAGGGTGCCGGAAGGGATGAATGCGGTTCCTTTGGTATCAGAGTAATAGCAGGTAACGGGAAAAAGGCCCCGGGTTACTATGGCCGCATCTTCAGCCTGAAAGATCTGAATAATATTAACAGCCTGATTAAAGAAGGCCTTGTGCATGCCCATAACAGGGCATTTGCCAATAGTATAAAAAAGGAAAGGTTGACTTCCACTTTTGAAAGATTTGGCAAATCTCTGTGGGGTACAGAACTCTCTCCAACAGATGTAAACAGGGATACAGTTCCAGCCGTCTGTAAAACAGACCCTCGAACCATCTCACCTCAAGATATACTTTTACTTGCTGAGGACACATCAAAGAGGGTAAAAGGACTGAGCGGGATACAATTCAATGATATTACTGTATATACCCAGTCAATGGGTGAACTGTTTGCAAGCACAGATGGGGCATTGATAGATCAATACTTCACATATACACAGGGTAATGTCTATGTGGTCGCCGCGGGAAAAGAGGGTCATCAGGAACTCTATGAATATATAGGAGATCAGAGGGGTTGGGAAGTGATTAGTGAAGGTGTAAATGTTCAGGGTGTAAATCTTTTGGATTTCTCAAAAAGGGTAGCAGAGGATGCACTTGCCCTTTCTGATGCAAAGCCATTCCGCTCCACAGAAAAGGAGGTTGTTGTTGTCACAGACCCTTATTTCAACACCCTCCTCTCCCATGAGATCATCGGTCATCCAATGGAGGCTGACCGTGTGTTAAAGTATGAGACGGCCTATGCCGGACGGAGCTGGCTCTTCAGGAATTTCAATGAGAATTATCTTGGTAAACAGGTGGCATCTCCTTTAATAACCACATACTCTGATCCATCACTCCCGGGATATGGTCATTATGTATATGACCATGAGGGTACAAAGGGTAAAAAAGTTATGCATATCGAAAGGGGTATCCTTAAAGAATTTATGAACAGCAGACAGACAGCATCCCTCCTTGGTGTTGCGCCAAATGGGTCTTACACTGCTACAGATGCATCATTTGTCCCTTTAATTCGTATGTCAACAACAGTATTTGCCCCGGGTACCAGCGACCCAAAGATGATTATAGGAGATATCAGTGACGGATATTATTTATGGGGTATGCATACGCCATCCATATCTGAGTCAAGAGAAAACTTTACTATTTCGGCCATTAAAACTTACAAGATCCATCGTGGTGAGATTAAAGAGCTATACAGGGGCGGAGGTGTGAGTGCAGACAGTATGAGTTTTCTTATGAGTGTTGATGCTGTTGGAAATGATTTTAAGATATATCCGATTGCAAACTGCGGCAAGGGCCAGCCTATGCAGACAAAGAGACTGGGAAATGGCGGCCCCACATTGAGAGGCAGGGCACGGGTATCCGGGAGCAGTGGAAAATAAGGACAGGACAGGGAACAATTAATAGGTCAGGCATCTTGCCTGACTTATCTGTTGGAATATCTTTATGATCTCTTTAGATATATTGAAAAAAATAGCTGCTGATGGCCTTGAGTATATAAGAACTCAGCATGATATACTTGATGCAGAGATATTTATCAGTTCTCTTTCACACCTTCTATGCCGCATCAACTATACATCACATATCCCCTGCAACGGTATTGAAGAGCCAAAGTCAACACTCTCTTACGGGATCGGTGTCCAGGTTGTTTTTAAAGAAGGGAACGGGAAACGTACAGGCTTTGGGAATTATACAGGTGATATTTCTGTTGAAGGCATAAAAGATTCAATAGAAAAGGCAAGGTTATCTGTTGTTGAAGACCCTGATTTCTACGGTCTGCCTGCTCCCTCAGAACCACCCCTGCTACAGCCTGAGTATCATGATAAGCAATTGATGAATATAGGTGATGAAGAACTTGTTGATCTGGGATGGAGGGGCCTGACAGGCTCACTTAACACCTTGAATGACCATGACATATCTGAGTCTGTAATTGTCGGGGGGGACATCAGTATAATACAGGAGAGGATGGCCCTTTCAAGCACAAAAGGTATAATGGCATGGGATGAGGCAGCATATGCCTCTGCATCGATTACAACGATGATAGAGTCTGATAATGCAAAGGGGAGCGGCTGGGAGATAGGGATGAAGCTTGGAAGTTTAGCACCGGAGAAGGCGGGTAAGGATGCAGCAATGAGCGCTATTAATTCAAGGCATGGCCGGCGCCTCCCATCCGGAAGTTACAAATTAATTTTAGGGCCTCAGCCTGTGGCCGATCTACTTGGGAATATAGTATTGCCGTCTCTAACCCTTTCTGTTGTAGATGCCGCAAGTTCAACATTCCTTAAAAAATATGGCCGGATGGTATCAGACAGGAGGATTTCTATCCGTGATAATGGCTCTATGCGGGAACTCCCAATGAGCAGGCGTTATACATGTGAAGGACTCGCTACAGGACAAACGGAACTAATAAGTAATGGTGTACTCGTGGGTTATCTGTCTAATAACTACTATAGAAATAAGGTGTTAAATGACCCATCTGCCAGGGATAAAATAGGCGCTGACACTGCATCAATAGAGAAGGCGTTTCTACCACATAATGGATTCAGGCCAGGTGAATCAATGATGAGAAACTTTATGGGCAGGCCCTCTATTGTCCCTACAAATGTAGTTGTTGATGCCTCAGAAGCCATTGACCCTGATGATCTTATAAAGGTTGTTGGTAATGGAATTTACATTGGACGTATCTGGTATACCTATCCGATAAATGGCCTGCTTGCAGGAGATTTTACATGCACTGTAATAGGCGATTCCTATATTATAGAGGATGGGAAGATAGCAGCGCCGTTAAAACCAAACAGTATAAGGATTGCAGACAATATCCATAACCTGCTCAATCAGGTCATTGGAATTACTGCGATTCATAAGCCGGTCATCCTCTGGGGCTCACCTGAAGTAATCTACTCACCGGAAATAGCTGTTTATGATATAAGCCTTCATTCAATTGGTGAATAGTCGTCATTTAGATATTGGTCTTCCTTGACCCAATTATGACAACTGCCGAGATAACTTATATGAAATATAAAAAGACTATAATGTATATATTCGCTCACACGAATATATTACGCCGCAAGCGGCGGGGAATACAACCCTGAGAGATTAAATAGATAACTTATTGTTGGAAGGACGGAAAATATGTCGGGTAATCCATTAATCGGGCATTGTTTATGCCTTGATCATGCGAAGATGTATAAATCAAAACGTGTTGGAATTAAATTCTATTATATCCCCTCAGATAAATTACCACCTGAAATGCTGCTGCTTTCGATCTTAGAAACTTGAGGGAATACGCTATACCAATTGAGAACCTTTGATTAGCAAGGTGGTCGAGGTCATCGGAATAGGCAGCTTATGCCATAGCTTTTCTTAAAAAGTCCAGGCACAAGTTCAGTGTTTTAATATCAGCCTCTTTGGTAAGTGAGTCTATTGCCTTTTTAACCGCTCTCTCAGAGCCTATCTCTTCTGTTATTAAAAACAATTGGTAAAGTTCAACATCCAGTCCCGCTGCTAACTTTTCCAGAGTCTTGATAGTTACATTCTTTTGCCCACGCTCAACAGCACTGATATATTTTGTATTTACACCTGTCCTTTCTTCCATTTGTTCCTGGGTTAATCCCCTTTTTTCTCTGATAGACTGAATCCTTTTTCCAAGTATTGTTAGATTCATGCCCAACTCCTTCATGACTAACATACCAACAAATAATGGCATACTAAACATCTTATAAGCTTATTATTAGCCAATTATAAATATATAGGTTGACAATTATCTTCTTTTAGATTAATTATTATGCCAATAGTAATCCATAAATAGATAATGGGGGGGAATGAAACTGCCAAAATTTAAAGTACAGTATTTTCCGTATTTCTATTAAACAGTTGTCTTGACAACCTGTTAAGAAAGGAGGTGAGTTAATGAAAAAGATTGCAGTTGCTCTGATAATTCTTATTTTCGCCGTTGGCTGTGGTTCTACAAGAACAGCTATACGGACAGAACCACCTGGTGCAACAGTCATGGTTGGGGAAAAAGAGAAGAACATCGGAAAGACACCCATGTACTATGACCTTGATAAAGAGTTGGGCTTTGGACAGAATTTAGGATTGGGAACATCAGAATTGCTAATGAAATTTATTCTCGAAGGTTATGAAGATGAGGTATCAACGATTCAGAAAGGCGGAGGTTCGATAATCGAAAGCCCCCGCTGGCCTTCAGATATTTTCATCCGATTAAGGAAGAAATAAGCTAATGAGGAGGGTGCTTCCACATGGATGTACCCTTCAAACTACCAGTTCATCCATTCCTTTTTTAAAATAACAGGTATACCCTGCTGTTTACAGACTCGTATTGTGTGACCAGTACCACCTTTCATAGGGTTTTCAGTATTTCCATAGAATATCCCAATGGTCGCAGGTTCAAGACCAGATTCAGTTGCCCCTATTACTTTTATTGTGTCACGCAATATATACCTGGACTTTGAATGAAGGATTGGGATTTTATCTCTCTTTTCAAGCATGGGGATATATTCCGATGATGCTTTCCTTGTATGATAAACAGCTCTCTCCTCAGCAACACATGGCATCTTCGAGAGTGCAATTTTATAAGAACTCTCCTCTATCTTCATTTTCCGATGCTTGGGGTATGGAAGAATATATTGAAGCCTTGCAGGGTCTACCTTTTTGATCCCCTCAGCAAATGCCTCGTCTGATCCTTCGGCATTTCCTGTTCTGAATATAGCATCTGGTAATTCCTTTGCAAGTCGTTCACCAAGCTCCACCAGACAATGACGGTCACCTTCAGGTAAAGAGCGAATTCCCTCAACAAGGATAATCGGGATATAGTATCTATGCACATAATCAAGAAATACTATGTAGTTCATTTTTGTGTAGGGAGATTATGCTTAATATTCTTACCTGATTAATGAGGGACAATCAAGAAATATTTTGGTATAGGGTATTCATAAACAAGTGTTGACAGATTACCTTGAAGTTTGTAGATTACAGATAGTAATACTAAGGAGGTGAATTATAATGGGATTCGCAGTTAAGAAATCAAGAGTTCATCCATATACCACCCGAAAGAAAGGGGTCTGCGGTGGTAGAAGCATTATAGAGGGGACAAGAATCCCTGTATGGTCTATTATCCGGTGGTACAAACTTGGTATGTCAGTAGAGGACATAATGCGGGAGTTCCCACAACTGACCCCTTCCCAGGTTCATGATGCCTTTTCATATTATTACGATAACCAGAAGGAAATAGAAGGGGACATAGCAGAAAATGAGGATGAGGCATATATCAGGAAAATGGCAAAATGATAAAGCTTTATCTCGATGAGGATGTCCCGGAAGCGATTGCTAACGCATTGAGATTAAGAGGATATGATGTAGTAACTGTAAGAGAGGCTGCAAGAAGGGGTATGACTGATATTGATCAACTGAATTATGCATCCTCCGAAAACAGGGTTATCCTTTCCTTCAATGTTGCTGACTTCAATAAAATCCACACTGACTTTATTAAAAAGGGACTTAGTCATAGCGGAATTATTCTATCCAAACAACTTCCTATTGGAGCAATGGTTAAGGCCCTTTTAAAGTTACTTCCGGATATAACTCCTGAAAAAGCGAGAAACAATGTAATCTGGTTAAGTGTTACGAAACCATGAATACAAAAAAATCTATAAGAAGTGAATTACCCCGCCCTGAAGGGCGGGGCATCTGAATCAGAATAATTTCAGTTGTCTATGTTCAATTCGATGCTGATAGTTTATATATCGTCTTATTACATCTGCGGTTACTTTGTCTCCAACCGTTCTAACGAAGTAACCATCGTTCCAAAGCTCTCCGCCCCAAAGATACTTCTTCAGCCAAGGATATTCTTGAAAAATCTTGCGGGAGCTTATCCCTTTCAATATATTCACCACCTTTGCTGGGGAATACTTCGGCGGAGCAGTCAAAAACACATGAACATGGTCTGGCATAACTTCCATCGTATCTATTTCAAATTCGTATTGCTCAGCTATTTCTTCAAAAAGTTCTTTAACTCTTTTTCCCACCTCCTCCTTCAAAATACCCTTGCGATACTTTGGAATCCAGACAAAGTGATATTTGATGTCATACACTGCATGCTTCGTAGCTTTAATTCCCATGCAGTGTATCTTAACATAATTCGTGCCTTCGGCACGGGGGCATTCATCCCAGCCCTGAAGGGCTGGGTATTCTGCCCCAAATTTTTATAAATGTTCGGTGAGGACGAAACATGGGAAAGATTGATAGGGACATGTTGAGCATAGCGGGGGAGTTTGCTGTCGCGAGCGAACTGGGACGGAGGAATATCTATGCACAGCCCACGTTTGGTCATCTCAAAAGGACGGACCTACTAATCCTGGATAAGACCGGCAATCTGCTAAGAATCGAAGCGAAAGGCAAACAGGGATCACAGTGGCCAAATTGCAAAGGCATATCAAGCCCTAATTCCATCATGGTTCTCGTTGATTACGCAGACAAAGGCAACATGGAACGGCCTGATTTCCATGTATTGACCCTTGACGACTGGCTATCGGAAAAGCAGGGGAACTATTAGTTCAATATAAACTCATTAAA
>MHER01000074.1:0-4974 GCA_001805205.1 Nitrospirae bacterium RIFCSPLOW2_12_42_9
GCTGCTCTAAGTAATCACCGTATCCCACGCCATCATCCCGGAGGGTGTTGCAGAAAGACCAGACCTTGCTTATGATGCCTGATGTATTGCTGCTCATATTTCAATTTCCCTTGTAAATTGTGCTGATAAAACATAACCCCCGGCTTTAGATGGACCTTCAAATTCAATAACTTCAAGTAATCTTAGTATCTTTATGTAGCGGTTCACTGTAGGTACTGATACATTTAAGCCAGTTGCCAGCTCATCAGCTTTTTGAAGTGGCTTATTCATTACAGCAAACACTAATTTGAGAAGTTTACTTTTTACATCCGCACTCATACTCTCAATTATTCCCTCATTTACACCCTTATTTACTCTATCACTTACTCTATCACTTACTCTATCACTTACTGTGCCGTCTGATACAGTAAACTTAGTAATCATCTTTTCATCCAAGGGAATTATCATCTTAAAACTACTACCTTCAATAAACTGCGGCCTCTTGCCGGAGGCATAAACAGGTAGGTACTTGTTCACGTTCAACACACCGGAACCAAGTTCATCCACCCATCCAAGCTGGGTGAAGAATTTGGAGATCAAAGGGTTTTTGGAAAAGGGGGCAAAGTTATCCGGACTAATCGGGCCTTCGCCGTGTGGATTGTTTGCGTTCCCAGTCTCCACCCTGTCTTTGTAAATAATGAAAGTGGCAGCAAGGGCGTTGGTGTATTCCCGGTGCACAATTAGGTTGGCCACAACTTCACGGAATATCTTCGCCCGCAGGCTGACCCGTTGATCGCCTTCCATGTAGAATTTGTCCGGCAAATGCTTAACAGTAAAATCCATTAACCTGTCGTATGCGTCAATCAGGTTGGTGTCTATGTAGTCCCGGTCATCATAACGGTCCGTATTGACCCTCCGGACTAGCGCATCAATTTTATAGTGAGGGAGGATACTCTTGATTACCTCGTCCTTTCCCAGAAGCAAGGCGGCTGCAAGGGTGTATCCTTCCTTTCCTGTCTCTGTATCATGCCTCCTCAAACCAGCCTTTTGGAGCATCTGTTCATCATTCAAGGTCAGCCAGGGGTGGTTGTAATTGTTGCTCCGGATCAGGTTCCGGATTTTCGGGAATAGCTCCTGTTTGAAATCCTCAAACCGCAAGGCTGGATAGATGGCACATTCGGTGTAATGTACCTTTTTGCGATTGAAAAGTTCAGCAATCCGATGAGGTTGTGTCAGCCGGAAATCTCCTTCGCTGCTACGGTCATAAACTGTGTTGCCAGTCTTGTGTACCTGCGAACTTGCGGGCACCTGAATGTGGATGATGGTCTTCCCGTCAATTTCATGCAACAGCGGGAAGAGGATAAAAGGGGGATCAAGCTTCTGGGGATTGTTTGAAAGATTTACCAAATTGGTCTTGAGTGTTTCCACCTTTGTAGGGTTAACACCTTTAACGACTCCATCATCGGCTACACCCAATAAGATATCGCCGCCATCCCGGTTTAGCATGGCACAGATGGTTTCAAAAATGGTCTCAGGCAATTCAGCCTTAGCCTCTTTGAATTCCAGACAAATGCTTTCCCGCTGTCTGAGCAATCGTCTAACCCGCTCTATGCTCATACCTTGTACTTCCCTTTCCGTCCCGGGTTTTTTAAAAGGCCCCCCTTACCACGCGTCTTCACACCCTTTAACAATTCTCTCAAAATCTCAGGCTTGTAAAAAATAAATACAGGACGCGAGCACAGCTTTGGGTCAGGGTCATTAACATCAGTACCGGCACCGAGGTTGATCCGTTGCTTGTCCTGAATGACGCATCCGCATAAAATCAACTGCCTGTCAATGTTGTCTCTTGCAATCTGCTCAGGGTTTAGGTTTGTCATAACAATATCCTGTAAAAAGCACCTGGAGATTGATTATCTGAAGTTAACGTAGCAGGATGGAATTTTGCTGTCAACAGAGATATTGCTTTTGATGTTTCCACTTCAGATGTCACATGTTATGCTGTAGAAACCATAAGTTGAGCAATGAGGCAATGTCAGAATAAGAAATGGTTACCGCTTTCACAAAGGAACAGAGTTATAAAATAGGAATGATCGGCGATTTTCGGTTGAAATGAGCAGTTTCGCCCTTTACCTATTTAGGCGCAACTGAACTATAGCAAATAAGAAAGGAACAGTAAAGATGGGATTACCGACTGTTTAACTCCCCGGCGCAAACACGATTAGCCTTGTCAACTAAACTGGAATAATTAGGCGGAACCCTTGATCGACCTGTATTGGGATCTATTATCATTGCATCGAATTGTTCTTTTGTAAGACTATTTGCTATCTCATCTGTATAACAAGAACAAAATCGCTTTACAGCCATAGGCCCAAAACGCTCGGTTATTTGTGCGGGTGCACCCTCCATGCACATATAAAATATTCCTTTTAAAATAGTGTCTCGCTGGCTTTGACTAATATCTTCTTTTGATTTCACGAACACGAAATATGGCCACGCCATGGCTTTTGCGGTTGCAACAACTTCCCCAAACAAAAACCATTTTATAAAACCATGGGTCTTAGCATATTGCCAATTATAATATGGAGTGAAGAACATAAAAGCGGGGATAAAATAAAAAACAAGTATGCCGATGAGGAGCTTCTTCAACAGATTCTTCACATCTTTCCCCTTTCCCTTTTGAATTTCGCCCTTTGCCTATTGTGTGCAACTGGACTATAACAAATAACGGAACCCTTTAGTTATATCTCTACCTCGTAGCCCTCAGGCAGAGAAATGTCCCGCCATTCTGCTAAGACTACATGCAGGGCAGAGATCTGCTTCTCTGCCCACTTCTCAGCATCCTTCGAGTTGCTGGCGGAGTAGTTGATAGACGAGCTTCCCTTATCCGTTAGGTGATACTCCTTCTTAGAGGGGTAGTCTTTGATATCTTTGAAAATATTAGCTGTTGGGAGATCTCCTGCATCAGTTACTTCGATGAAGGCGTTTACTCCTCCTTCGAGGAGTTTCCGGAAAGTAACCTTTATTTTCATTAATTATCACCCTTTTTTTAAAGACTTTTCTGTCGCCTTTTTATCACAGAAGGCAACGGATTTAAAATATAATTTTAATTTCGCCCTTTAACTATTAGGCGCAACTGAACTATAGCAAATCCAGGGAAAACGGGCAATATAGAGATCAAAAAAGAAAGAATTTTTTATTCAAAGGCGAAACTCTTATACCTTCCATAACTTAAAACCCCCAGATTCGGGCTGGTGGTTGTAAATGGATAGTCAGCAATCTTAGGCCTTGCAGCCGATACACAGGATATGAAGGTGGACTTGCCGGCATTGGGAAGACCTATGATCCCGACATCAGCTAATAATTTTAACTCAAGGAGTACCCACCGTCTTTCACCCTTCTCTCCTGGCTGCGCAAACTTAGGGGCCCGGTTTACAGAAGTTGCAAAGGCTGCGTTGCCCAGCCCGCCTCTGCCTCCCCTGGCCACAACGACCCTGTCTCCCTCTTGAATCAGATCCGCCAAAAGGGTATTTGATTCAAAATCATAAACAATTGTCCCGAGAGGCACTTTAATAAAAACATCTTCTCCGCCTCTGCCATACATGTCCTTCCCTTCGCCATGCGCCCCCCTGTCAGCAATATAATGCCGATGATATTTCTGATCAATAAGTGTATTGAGGTCAGAGGATGCTATAATAACTATGTCACCACCTTTACCGCCATTCCCTCCATTGGGACCCCCGCGTGGCACATATTTCTCCCTGCGAAAACTCACACAACCATTTCCACCATCACCTGCCTCGACATATACCTTGATCCGGTCTATAAACATATTAATTATCAACTTGCCATAAAGATTATAGAATAATAAGTAATAAAATGGAAATTCCTATATTAAAAAAATGCCCCGGATACTTTAAGAAGAATCCGGGGCATTTATAAGCAACTAACACCTGTCTATATTTTTTCTTTCTACATAACCGGGTATACGCTGACCCTCTTTTTATCTCTCCCTACACGTTCATACTGAACTACACCTGATATCTTTGCAAAGAGGGTATCATCCCCTCCTTTTCCTACATTAAATCCCGGATGTATCTTAGTCCCCCTCTGCCGTATAATTATTGATCCAGCCGGGATTACCTGACCACCAAAACATTTAACCCCCAGTCTCTGAGAGTTGCTGTCACGGCCATTTCGTGTACTACCCATTCCCTTTTTATGTGCCATTTTATCCTCCCTATTTTCGCTTCGCTCAATGGCATTGCTTGCATTGAGCGAAGCGAAAAAAGCACTGCTTTATTCTAAGCCCGGACTTCAGTTACTTTAAGCCTCGTCAGATACTGCCTGTGACCTTTTGTACGCCTGTAGTTCTTTCTGCGTTTCTTTTTAAAAATAGTAACCTTCCTGTCCCTCTCCTGTGAAATAATACTGGCAATAACCTTTGCCTTCTCCACATATGGTCTTCCAACCATAAGACCATCTCCATCTCCGACTGCCAGGACTTTATCGAATTCAACTGCTGTACCAGGGTTTCCCGGTACCCTTTCCACAGCAATTACATCTCCTTCAGATACCCTCTGCTGTTTTCCACCTGTCTCAATGATTGCGTACATATATCCCCCTAATCTATTCTCTTAATTTTTCATCTTCTTCCTGCTTTGTCTTACATTCAATACAATATGTAGTAACCGGCCGGGCCTTCAGCCGCTTATAACTTATCTCCTCCCCGCAATTCTCACAAATACCAAAGGTCCCGTTAGCTATCCGGTCAATCGCCTCATCTATCTTCTTCAGTAACTTCTGTTCTCTCTCCCGAAGCCTTAAAGTGAAGTTTTTATCAGCCTCTGCTGCTGCCTGGTCAGTCACATCAGGAAAGTTAAGCTTCTCAGGGTTAAGACCACCACCTATAATAACGCCTGCCTCAGCTAACAATGCCATCTTCTGCTTTTCAAGGTCGTTTCTTATATCTTCATATTTATCATTTTTACTATTATT
>MHER01000074.1:4997-5851 GCA_001805205.1 Nitrospirae bacterium RIFCSPLOW2_12_42_9
CGCTTTTGCTTTCTACAAAGTAAATAACAAACCATTTGTTCATGTCGTTGAATCAGCTTTCAAATACTATCTTGGTGGTAAACTTTACATCTGGAGAAAAGCCGAAAAACAAAGCCCGCAAAATACCGCCACGGCCGTCAAAGACGCCGAAAATTACGCTTCCGTCATGGTGCCGAAAATTTCCTACAGCAAACTGAAGGACCTGACATGGAGTCTGGATATAAAAGAGAGCATGTATTCAAATAAAAACCAAAAATAATGGCTCCAAAACAATCAACAACTCAAGACTTCATTCCTATTCAAGAAATCCGCGACGGCGTAATCATTTTGAAAAACGGAGGCATGCGTGCCATCATTTTGGCATCTTTTAAAAATAACAAATAGAATAGCAAAAATCTATCTAATAGTCAATTATAGTAATCCGGTATTCCTATTTAGCCGCCTCTCTGCCAATTCCACCTGGAATTATACATGGGACCATAAGGCCGGTGTGTCTTGGGATAAAGCTTCACAAATGGCGCAGACAATATCTCATCACCATTTATATGGAATATCCTTGCAAATTCCGAGATCTCCCTTTTTAGTATTTCATATTCTGCATCATCAGGTTTTTCAATGCCAACTTCCTTTCCAACCCTCCTGTTATCGACCTCACCACGTACAAATATAGTCCCGCCATGCATACCCGTACCCAGATAGTCGCCTGCTATTGGCTGACCAGGTCTCCTCTCAAGACCCAGCAATATGATTATGCCACCTGCCATATATTCACCCAGGAAATGTCCTGCTGTACCTCCAACAACAAGTATCGGTATCTTGCCCATATATGCCTTCATATGAATACCAACCCTGTA
>MHER01000075.1:0-7192 GCA_001805205.1 Nitrospirae bacterium RIFCSPLOW2_12_42_9
ATAATCAGTGGGGCAGGAATAGCAAATGGGAGACCTACCACTACCCCTGCTGTCGTAACATTGACAACCGTTATGCCATCTGTAATCCACAACATGCCTACTGTAATATCATCAGCCAAAGGATTAAAAGCGATTCCATATCCAGTGCTTAAAAGTCCAATAATCAGCGGCGCAGGCACTGGAAATGGGAGACCTATTACAGCACCAGCAGTTGTCACGTTGGCAACCATTATGCCATCCGTGATCCACAAAGTGTCCGTAACCGGATCGTGCGCAAGATCATATGCAGTCGTCGCAAGCCCAAGGATCAGTGGGGCAGGCACTGGAAATGAAGATAGCACTGCTCCGGCTGTGGTAATATTTGCAACCGTTATCCCATCTGTAATCCACAAGGTATCAGTTCCAATAGGGGGAGCACCAGGACCCAGAGGAACAGCCCCACCCGTTGGAAGCCCATTGTAGAAAATACCAATGGGAGGTATTTTATTTATCACTGCCTGTACGATGGCAGGGTGATTAGCGTCGTTATGAATTGAGAGACCTGCATATGGGCCAGAAAGGATACGCACATCAACAAAGACATCAAAAAAACTGTCGGCTGGATTTGCAGGTCCAAACTCGGGAAGAACAGAATTTTGGGTGGTTATCTTTCCAACCGAGGCTAAGTTTAAAGAATTAAAAGGTGCAGCCGGGGTTGTGCCTGACGCCACCTGTCCACTGGCAGTAATCTTAATAGTGCCACTTAATAATAAACTTGGAGAATCTAAGTCCATGGAAACAATCTGTGTGGGTATCTGATGCTGCCCTGAACCGAGTACGGTGTGAGGTATCTTTGAGGGATATCTCCAGATTTGGGTCTCACCGGAAGGAAAAAGATCTTCGCACAATCTGCCACTACCATCCGAAAGGACTCCTCCTAAACAGCTACTCCCTGCCGGTGGCGCCCCTGCCAAGCTCGCACCCTGCAAGACTATTGTCACATCAGCAACCGAGTCTTCAACATCACCGGTTGCGCCGGTTGCGCCGCCTGGGACATTGTTGGGGAGGCCGTAGTTCCCGTTAGGGGATGCAGGAATAGATTCAGGTGCCTCGCAAATCCCTGGTGTTCCTGCTGGAGTACAGACACCATCGAATGCATGGACATATCCGGCGATTCCAAACAATAACAAAAAGGATGCCACTATCGTCACGCAGAGACTCATCAGTCCCCGATCTAATAATCTATACTCCTTTTTATGTGTGTTCCTCATCGTTTAACCCTCCTCGTAATTTAAGTATTTCCACCGGGGGTAAAGTCTGTCCTGGAGTAGTAAATAATAACGGACTGGAAGAAGGTCCTCCCTGGCCGTGGCAACATAAAAAAATCCCCGGTACTCCCCAAAAACCCATTGTTCGCCTTTACTTAATTATTTAGCATTAAAAATCCCAGTTGTAAATTACCCAAGTGGCTATATTTTCATGCCCAAATAGGTATTTTTATTTCCAGAGGGCTTTGCTCAGGAATGCGGTTTTATTTATAAAGAAAAGGGATTTATTTTAAATTTCCCTTTGTTGCCCGCGTCCTCTAAATTCAACTCGCATACCAATCTTTTCAGCCACTTCATCAACAAGTCGATGACTTCCTGTTAATTGATAAGGTCACCAAAACAAATGTGACACAGAATTAATTTTTGTTGACACTTATTAAACGGTTATGCTAAAAGGTGGGGTATCTAACAATACTCTGATCTCTGGTATCTTTGGCATTTTTCTTGTATAATTATGGTTGAAAGCAATTTCTTATTTCCGATAAGTATTTATTCTGAGAAGTAAATAGCGGAGGAGAAGAAGGATGCGTATGCTGCCGGATTTTAATGAACCTCCAGTTATCGAAACGGTTCTCGGTTTACAGTTTGACTCTCTTGAATCATTCAGCATTCCACACTTCGGGCTGTATTGGTTTAAAATTCTTGCCGATTATCCAAAATTCAATGTTCAACCGCCGTTAACTCATGTTGTAGAGCAATTTGGAGAGGAGACACGGAAGCCCTACAGTATCGAAATGGGACTTGCACCTTTTCCCGAGCTACGATGTTGGTTCGTAAATGATACTGAGAATCGTCTTATACAAATACAGAAAGACCGATTTATTTATAACTGGAGGAAGATAAAGGAAACAGAAGAATATCCTCACTATGATTATCTCAAGCCTAAATTTATAGAAGAGTGGAATAGATTTTGTCAGTTTTTAGAGGAGGTTAAACTTGGAAATGTGAATATAAATCAATGCGAGATAACCTATGTTAATCATATAGATATAGGAAAGGGATGGAAGTCATATGGAGATTTAAATAAAGTTTTTTCGTGCTGGTCAGGTGATCCCTCAGTAAACTTTCTCCCTGAACCCGAAATGGTAAGCCTAAATACACGTTATGTTATGCCAGAAAAGAGAGGAAGACTATATATAATTATGCAACCAGGTATTAGACGTCATGACGCAAAAGAGATATTGCAATTACAACTTATTGCTCGTGGAAAGCCAGCCTCCTCAAGTATTGAGGATATTATGGAATGGTTTGATCTTGGGCATGAGTGGATTGTAAAAGGGTTTACCGATTTCACTACCGAAAATATGCACGAAATTTGGGGGCGTAAAATATGATTCCTACTGTTGAAAAAGAACCAAAAAGGTTTTGGGAGAATACTGATATAAGCAGCCTAACTGCAATACGCTATAGCGAAGTTATTTCACTCCGCCCCGATTATACGCCTCACTGGCTAAAAGATGCGCTAATAACTTTGTTCCATATTGCGTCTTTACCAGAGAATTGGGATAGCTATGGTGGTCCAACACCTTCATCAACGGCTGTTAACAATGCTTTAACATTTATGAGGGCGGTTCAGGTTGAAGATTTACCAGTACCTAATATCGTTCCTGTCCCCGGTGGTGGAATACAGATAGAGTGGAGTATTGCCCATCGCGAGCTTGAATTAGAATTTTTATCAGACGGATCAGTCGAATATTTGGAAATGGAAGATGAGAAACCAATTCATGAAGATAAAATAGAACCAGCCAATACTAGTCAACTGCAATCTTTACTTTTATGGTTAACGCATGCCACCACCAGAAAGACGAGATGACCCCTCAGTTAGTGACAATGAGCGTTTATGGCGCCGTGTTCATCCCAGTGATATTATCAGAGATCCAGAAAGTGAAGAATTGCGACCTACCTCAGCAGCTTTTCGTCCTTCTGAGGAAATGTCTGTGGATATTGCTTCATTAACTACACCGGAAGCTGTTCTATCCAACTATCCACATCATAGCTTAATTGAGTTTACTGCAGGGATAGCACGTAAAGAAGGAGGTATTGTCGTGCGTGATCCTTTACCTGATAACCCTTCTCATGCACTTATATGTGGCAAAAATCCTGAAGGACGCCTGACAAAATCTCAGGCCAAAAAAATTCAGCAAAGTAGTATGTGGGTGATTCTTAAGACTCCTTAATCAAATAGCAGTACCTGATGATAATCATTTCCAGTTAACCTACACTGCTACCTGCAGATCAATAACATCATAGTTGACCTCTGGAATGACACGCTCTCTTTTTTCTTTTGACCTTTTAATCTCCACAAACCCTACCTTACTGAAATATCCCAGGTCCATATTCACATTACTAATCCCCGGCGTATTGCCTCTACTGCTGCGGAGGTACGGCTCTTTACCTGAAGTTTTTTATATATAGATTTAAGGTGGGCCTTAACAGTATCCCTGCTGATGTATATCGTCTTTGCTATCTCCTCGTTCCTGTAACCCCCGGCAATCAGTTCAAGTATCCTCTTTTCCTGTGATGTTAAAGATACAAAGGCAGAGGACTCTATAGCCTTGCTTGAGGTCTTTTTAAGTACGATATTCGCAAGGAAAGGGGAAAAGAATATTTCCCCCTCATAAGTCGATTTTATGATCTTGATAAGTTCATCCCGGTTTACCCGCTTTACCACATAACCAGACGCCCCTGAAACCATGGCTTGATATATATGTTCATCGTCCTCATATGAGGTCAGGACAAGTATCTTTATATGCGGAAATTTATGGGAGATAAGTCTTATTGCCTCAACCCCGTTCATTTCAGGCATTTCGAGGTCCATAAGGGTTACATCAGGATTAAGTTCACGAACCTGTATCATTGCATCCTTGCCGTTCTGGGCATCGCCAACAACTTCTATGTCTTCTGTGTCCTTTAGTAAGGTTACGAGGCCTTCTCTGAAGAGGCGATGATCGTCTACTACAAGGACTCTGATAGGTTTCCCAATATCTTTATTCATGTTTATCACACTATTGATAACGGTAAGGTAAAAACGAACCTGCTCCCTCTTCCTTTATATATGGGCGACTCAGCCCATATCCTTCCGCCATGTGCCTCAACTGTTTGTCTGCAGAATGGTAATCCCAATCCAAGACCTATTTTACCCTTCTCCTTTTCTCTCTCTCCCTGATAGTACTTTTCAAATATCTTTTCAATCTCAGGGAAAGGAATCCCTATGCCATGATCCGTTATACTGATCCTGACATGCGGCCTTATATCAGCAGAATATCTCTTAAGAATCTTCTTACGGCCAGGGTTAAATCCGGCAACCACAGAGATCTTTCCATCCAGTGGAGAATACATGATGGCATTCTCCAGAAGATTTATAAGCACACGGATCAATCTGTTTTCATCAGCCATAAATGGAGGGGCATACGCGGGTAGTCTCACGATTATTTTAACATCCTTGTCTTTCGTCAATGTCCCGACCAGGTTTATAGCAGACCTTATAACCCTCGATATGTCCACTTCCTTTCTGTTTATTGTAAATTTGTCCCCATCATATCTGTAAATGTCCAGGATATCATCTATCATATTGAGCAAAAGTTCACAGTTATCTCTCGTCTCGCCTAATACCCCGCGTAGAGGGTTGGATGTTTGAATATGATAGATTGAGCTATTGACACAATTATCGAGGGTCTGCGTGGCTGCAAGCAGAGGATTTCTTATATCATGAGCAAGCATCCTCATCAGATCATTTTTAATCTGCTCAACCTTGTGGATCTCTGTCACATCCCGGCAAGATATTATGGTCTGGGACACCCGGCCTTTGTTATCAAAGACCGGATAAGAGGATATTTTAAAGATAAGTGGATTTATATCTTCTTTATGATAGGGTCTTTCAATATGAACCACTCTTCCGGTTTTAAATGTAACAGTGGCAGGGCAATCAGTACAGGTTGAAGACCTTTTCTCAAACTTTTCGTAACATGAAAACCCGATAGTGTCTTCCAAACTTGTACCTTGTCTAAGGGCTGCCTTGTTAGCACAGAGGATTTTAAAGTCTCTATCTATGAGCATAATCCTGTGGCTGATACCATGAAGGATTGCCTCCATATAGTCCTTTTCTCTCCTGGTCTCTATTAACTTTTGTATCAGGGTATTAATTAAGGTATTAGTTGCAGAAGAAAAGACATCTGTTAAGTTTGCATGTTGTGAAATGGTTAGATTAATATTTCCAACGGGCCGGCCATTCAGGGTAAAAGGGAAGCTTATATAATAACCCTTTTTCTTCTGGATTAGTTCAGGTTTCCGGGGACCCTTAAGTGAAAAGTTACAGCTTGTGACATCATCAAGACCTCTTAACTTCTCCAGAGAGAGATTTAAGAGCTGCTCTATTTCCCAAGAAGGCTCCATGGAGACGCTCCATTAAGCTCATGAAGTCCAGAAATATTACTATAAATTTATCATAATAAGCCATCTGGCAAGATTATAAGGTGACCTTAATATATCAGAAATGTTGTAGAGATGCAATGAGTTACTAAATCACGGATGGGAAATCATGGCTAACGGAAATCAATCAGTCTCAGTCGTTAGTAAATTTTAAAATACCCATCCGGGTAATAAAAATACCCATCCGGGTAATAAAAATACCCGGATGGGTAATAGACAGGCATACTATTACTTGATATAAAGACAGTGGGGAATAGTATCTTTTTGAGATTGCGTCGTGGACTACGTCCTCTTGTAATAACCTTATGGTTTTTGGAGACGCCGGCTGTATGAAGTCATTGTTACCATTAATATTTCTCTTCTCTATATGGTCAATGGTTGTTTTTAGCCAGCCTGCCATGGCCGTTACAGGTAACGAATATATCTGGACTGAGGAACCCCAATATCTCAAGGGGGACACTGCTTATATCTTTGGCATAGGTTTTACCCCTTATACCCCAGTCCTTATAAAGGTGACCAGACCCGATGCAAGTGTTGTTACCGGAGATGGGACTGAAACGCCTGGCAGTGATACTGTTGTAACAAATGTAGATGGAAATTTTGCCTATTCTTATATGATTGACGGAATACAGGCAGAAGGAACCTATACTGTTGAGGCAATTGATACAGCGCCTGACCCGGATTATTTACTTGCTGCTACCAGTTTTATTGATACGGCTCAGTTCCTCTTGCAGGGCTGTTCCTGGCACAAAGGGGATTGCACGCAAGAGGCACCGCCTGCATGGGCAGATGGAATGACTCCGATGGATGGGTGGACATCCGGGGTTTTGAAAGGATGGTTCGAACTTGAAGATGTCCCTTATCGCCTGAGGGTCAACCTTCCCAAGCCGGGGGATGCAGGGACTTATTACATAACTAACGAGCATGATAACCTGCGGAGCGGGGTTCAAGGTGCAGATGATGTTACTGAATTTTACATAGGGAAATACAGTGATGGCACCCTTATCAAGACCTGTAACTTCCAACCCACGAGGGTTGTGGGTGATAATCCAACCACTCTAAATCCATGCATAGTCACAGGGGACAATACTACCTTAATAGGAGTCGACCCTGACCACACATATACAGGGGTAGACGACGATGGTGATGGTTATTCCGCTGAGGATCCCACGGATGGAGTGAACAATGATCCCGGTAACGACACTTATGTTGATGAAGATCCAGGTGGAAGTTATACACCGGCCCGAAGAATCCAGAATACATGGGCAATCCTGTTTGAGGCAAGTGAGGCAGGGGGGAGTGATAAGAAGTGGGCCCTTTACTGGAAGGCCCATCTTGCACTGGGATCCAGCAGTTTCCCCGGGGCTTCGCTTCATGCAAATACCACAGCCACGGGGTCTCAGGATGTACCGATCAAAAACATACAGCCCCCGCCGACAATCTGTGGTAATAGTATT
>MHER01000075.1:7210-7300 GCA_001805205.1 Nitrospirae bacterium RIFCSPLOW2_12_42_9
TGTGATGACGGGAATAATATCTCCGGTGATGGATGCAGCGCAGCCTGTATCATCGAATTCTGTGGCGATGGAATCCTCCAGACCGGATTA
>MHER01000075.1:7322-8879 GCA_001805205.1 Nitrospirae bacterium RIFCSPLOW2_12_42_9
ATAATTTCTCCGGTGATGGATGCTCAGCAACCTGCCTATTGGAACCGCCGCCATTGTGTGGTAATGGTATTGTAGAAGGGAGTGAGCAATGTGATGACGGGAATAATATCTCCGGTGATGGATGCAGCGCAGCCTGTATCATCGAATTCTGTGGCGATGGAATCCTCCAGGCCGGATTAGGTGAGCAGTGCGACGACGGGAATAATATAAATGGTGATGGATGCTCAGCAACCTGCCTATTGGAACCGCCGCCGCCTCCTCCAATAGATCTTTATATAAATAAGTCTTACACAGGAACCCCCAATCCAGGAAAGACCCTATCATTTATACTCGAATATGGAAATACAGGTGCAGGTAATGCCTCATCTGTTGTAGTAACAGATGATTATGATCAGGACTATATTATTCCCGGTAATATTTGCTGTGGAGGTATAGACGACGGTAACAAGATCACCTGGAGTATAGGGAGCGTTACAGGATGGAGCGGACCTTTTGCACTTACCTATGACGGAAAGATACATGACGGCACACCGGACACAAACAGTCACATGCCGATTGGAGATACACATGTTGTAAATTCTGCAACCATAACTACTACATCAACAGATGTGGATCCCTCAGATAATATATGGGTCGTGGATATCCTTGTACATGCCGAACCGGATCTATTTGTAACTAAAACAGTAAATTCCGGTCCGCTGGCAGAAGTAAAAATAGGTGATACAGTATTAATTACCTTGACCTATGGGAACTCAGATAATAATGATGCCCCCAATGTGACCCTTTGCGACGATTATAACCAGACCTATTTGGCCCCTATCTTTGCCACTATTACAGCAGGAGGTGTGGACGATGGCGACAAGATATGCTGGGGGTTGACTCCGGATAGCCTGCCTGGTGTAATATTAGGTACCCGTACACTCCCGGGAATTGATCCGATAGCAGGATATCAGGCGGCTGTCATCGACAACCCTGTTGACTGGCTGGACCCTGCTGCCATCACCACATCTGATCCGGAACCTTTGATTAAACTCCTCAACAATAGCTCTACAGTCCAATTCGTTTTAGAACAACCTACAGCAATCAGACTATCTTCATTCAATGCGATATATGCAGGAGAAGAGGTTCTCATCTCATGGAGAACCGGATCTGAGATAGATACTGAAGGATTTAGTATCCTCCGAAGCGCCTCGCCAGGTGGACCGTATATCAGGATAACACCATCCATGATTGTAAGCACCGGCAGTCCTTTTGCTGGAGGAAGGTATAGCTTTGTGGATACTGCTGTCGAGGATGGCAAGAGCTATTACTACAAACTTGAGGAGGTGGATAACAAGGGGAATATGGCCCAGTATGGCCCGGTGGCAGCAGTGGCGGAAATCACCCCCACCAGGGGTATCCGCTCTCATCAAGAGGAAGGGGGAAAGGAAGAGGTAGCAGCAGGCCCGGGGTATCAATCCGAAGGATTGGTCATGCGTCCCCGGGCAGCACCAACCCCTGTCTACACCATCATGGCCTATGCGGACAGCCCTGCTAAGTTCCTCTCCGGCGAGGTGG
>MHER01000076.1 GCA_001805205.1 Nitrospirae bacterium RIFCSPLOW2_12_42_9
CATGGACTATGATCACCTTAAGCCAGTCCTCGTACTCTCCTATCGTCATTTCTATTGATGGAGGGACGACATGGACATAGATAGTATTATAAGGGAGCACAGTGGTGTAGGCATTAGCAAAATCCGAATTGTCTATCAAAACAATCTGGGTTTTTTCACTGGGAATCCACCCGAACTCTTCTGTCAGGGCTTTGTGTGTGATCTCTGCTATTTTTGCAACCTTTTTAGCTACATCGATAAGGTCCTGATGGAAGTGTATCGTAAAGTGGTCTGTCTCGATGGTGGAGAATTTAAAAGAGGTACCAACCTGGGCGGCATTAGTAAGAACAGAACTGAGGCAAAGTACAAAAATAAAAGAAAAAATTATAAGAAGTATTTTTTTCATGGCTATACTTTCATATAGCAACCTAACAGGAAACTTTTTTATAAGGAAAATAGCAGTATGAGATTTTTCCGTCAACAAAGATTTTAATATTTATTAGTGAATAAAATTATTTAAAATCTTGTCGGGGCATTATCTGTGGTTTGTATATCCCTTGATTATTAAGCGGTACTATGTTAAAAAGTCTCATTAAGTAACATTTTTCTGATAAAGACATTAAGGAAGGATATGCTTATACTTAACGGACATACCCTTAAATTACACAATCTTTGGCAAGCTGTATACCATGGGGATAAATGTATCATAAATCCGGATTCAAGGGTTTTGATGAAGAAGAGCAGGGATCTTGTGGAGCGTCTCGCGAGCGAACCCAGGGCTATTTACGGTATTAATACTGGTTTTGGTCCTCTCAGCGATACGCGGATTTCTGAAGACAAATTGGAGCAACATCAGCTTAATCTACTACATCATCTTTCAGTTGGGCAGGGGGAGCTTTATACATCCATTGAAACAAAGGCTATTATGATTGCCAGGGCAAATGCCTTAGTTCGTGGGTATTCAGGAATCCGGGAAGAAGTAGTGGAATTGTTGTTAAATGCCCTTAACCAAAATGTATTACCCGAGATTCCCAGTGAAGGGTCTGTCGGTGCCAGCGGTGACCTGGTGCCGTTGGCCCACATGAGCCGTCTATTGGTTGGATTAGGGTATGCACGGGTTGATGGCAGGCGGCTTCCAGCGAAGAGTGCCCTTGAAGAAAAAGGCCTGTCTCCTGTTACGTTAAAATGTAAGGAAGGCCTTGCCCTTGTAAATGGAACATCTGTTATGACTGGCCTAATGGCATTGGCCACTGTAGAGTCAGCGTGTATATTAAGCTGGATGGAATTTCTTACCTCCTGTCTTTTCCAGATACTTTATGGTGAACCTGAAGTGTTATGTGAACAGATTCATCGGGCTCGTGGGCACAGAGGACAGTTTGCAGTAGCTGGAATGATTACTGAATATCTCCTCTCTCATCCGGATTATGCTAAAGAGATAAAAGAACATCATTGGGGAACTCATCGGAAACCTGTTGCCCCGGGGGTAGAGATTCAGGACCCATATTCATTGAGGTGTTCACCCCAGATATTAGGTGCCTTTCAGGATGCCTATTGGCACGTGGAGCAGGTTGTAACAAGAGAATTGAATGCATCCACTGACAACCCCCTTGTTTTTCCTGATACTCAAACCGTTATACACGGCGGGAATTTTTACGGACAGCATGTTTCTATGGTAAGCGATTATCTGAGGATAGGTCTTGTCAAACTGGCTTTATTGTCCGAAAGACAAACGGAACGTCTTATGAATTGGCGTTATAATATTGGACTTCCTCCACTTTTATCAGGCGACACACCAGGATTGAACTCCGGCATGGCCGGCTGTCAGTTGTTAGCCACTTCGCTTGCTGCGGAAGCAAGGATATTGGCCACACCAGCCTCAGTACAGACTATTCCTACTAATGCCAATAATCAGGATATCGTCAGTATGGGAACAATATCAGCCAATATGACGAGAAAGGTGCTGCAGCTCCTTTGGAAGCTCCTTGCCATTGAATCCATAGCCCTTGTTCAGGCGGCTGATCTAAGGGACAACCGTAATGTTATGGGGAGGGATTACCTGACTTTTTATCAGCTGATTAGAGAAGTTTCACAGCCATTGAAAGAAGATCGTCCGTTATATGAAGATATTGAGCGGGTTTCAAGATTGCTGCAGTCTGAAGATGCACAGAAAACCTGTCTCAGGGGTCGTCCGCCGAACCCACTGAAGCCTTGAAAAATGGAGCAATGCAGCGAGAGCCGCCTGATACGCTCGTTCGACTTATTCTATGTATATATCCAGGATACAAAGATGGGCAGTTCTACAGGTATACCTGTTGTTGTACCTCTTCCTATCATCTCTGTTGGTTACCACGGGATGTTATACCAACAAGGTTCCTATAAAAACCATTTATTATAAACATCAGGGGGAGGGGAAAAACTATCTTCTCGTATTTCTGCATGGAAGGGGAGGCAGCGCAAGAGATTTCGGGGAGAATGGGTTCATTCAGGAGATAAGAAAAAAAGGGTTGTTAGTCGACATGGTCTCTGTTGAAGCACATATGGGATATTATGGGGACCGCAGTATAGTTATTCGTTTAAAGGAAGATGTCATCGATCCGGCTAAGGCCGAGGGTTATGAACATATATGGTTGGTCGGGGTCTCGATGGGTGGATTTGGGGCATTGTTATATACCATGGCATACCCTGAGGACGTAGATGGCATGTTATTACTATCCCCTTATTTAGGGGATCCCCCGGTAATTAAAGAAATTTCTGAGTCAGGCGGGGTGTTAAAATGGAATCCGAAGGAAATTGATAAAACCGACTGGCAGAGAGAACTTTGGAGATGGCTTCAAACCTATACATCAAAACCACAAAACATTTCTAAATTATATCTGGCATACGGACTGGATGACATGTTTTATCCTGCGAATAGTTTATTAGCTGAAGTCCTTCCCGGAAAATATGTGCTTACAGTGAAAGGAAGCCACAACTGGTCTACATGGATGGCCCTCTGGTCAGAGTTTATAAAAAAGGCGGATTTTCCAAAAGATGAGTAGGTAGTTAAGGAATTGAAAGATAATTTCATATGATTGTTTTAATGGGTATTGGGATTGTGGTGGCGATATTTTTATGGGGCACTCTGTGGCACAACAGCTCCATCCTGTTCGAAACGTTATACAGGGGTGACCGATCAAAGAAATGGGTGGCATTGACATTTGATGATGGCCCACACCCTATTTTTACACCTCAGGTACTCGATATTCTCCGGATATTTAATGCCAGGGCGACATTTTTTTGTGTAGGTCGCCTTGCCGAGATGTACCCGGATATTATTGAGCGTATTCACAGAGAAGGACACCTCGTAGCCAACCATTCTTATGATCACTCATGGCTTATGTATATATGGACCCCTTCAAGGGTTAAATCCTCGATTATAAATACTGGTAAGATATTGAAAAAGATAACAGGTGTTTTCCCAAGATTCTATAGGCCTCCGGTTGGGATTAAAACTCCTCCCCAGATATTGACTATATGGCGAACGGGTCTCAAGTTTGTTGGATGGACCATCTGGTCACTGGATGGAGGACAACGGACTCTCAATAGGGAAAAGACCCGAAGTATGATTGCCAAAGCGAGAAACGGGGATATCCTCCTGTTGCATGATGGGAAACTTAACGTAAATGGGGCTTTAATTCAAAATGAGGCCCAGGGTCGTGCTATAGCAGAATGTCTGCCAATTCTCATAAAAGGATTACAGGCTCAGGGATTTGAACTTGTTCCACTCAATACATTGTTCGGTTTACAGGGTAGCATAGAAACTCCGGTTGAGGTCCTGGAGATAACCCCTGCAGCAAACCTGCGCCACCTTTTTAAAAGCGTATCACATACCTTATTAAACGAACATGTCAGCCCCTTTAAGTTATCACTTGCACTGATTCTCGGTATTATTATAGGATGCAGTCCCTTCTTCGGACTTCACGCACTGATAGGTCTCATAGCTGCTGCCAGGCTCCGGCTCAATAAGCTGATCACAATAATCGGCACCAATATCTCCAATCCTCTGACAGGCCCTATTGTGATCATGGCCAACATCAAGGTTGGGTGGCGCATCCTGTATGGTTCCTGGTTGACCATTGGGGTAGATGATTTAGGCACCCAATCAATATGGCATCTTGGCAACCGTTTTTTGGTGAGTTGGCTTGTGGGTTTTCCTCTTGTCGGGGCCGTAACAGGTATGGCAGTCATAAGCCTTTTTTATCCGTTTTTATGGATTTGGCAATCGAAAAGGGCTATCAAGTAATATCAAGTAAAGGCTTGACAAATCTAACGCACATGATAAAATTCAAGCGTTTTAATAAAGGAGGGTCGTAGTTATGAGATATGCAAAGTATTTATTTGTGACGCTGCTTCTCTGTTCAGCCGTAACTATACATGCAAAAGAGATAAAGGAAAAGCGGGTTGTTGCAGCAGTCGATGCGGATGGGGTTCAAAGGGTGAAAATCCTGGGTGGTGACTATTTCTTTGATCCGAATTATATCGTGGTCAAGATGAATATACCGGTTGAGCTGATAGTGAATAAGGAGTCTGGTATTGTACCTCACAACATTCTAATCAAGGCCCCTGAAGCTGGTATCGATTTTGACGAGAATATGCGCACAAAACCAAAGGTTATAAAATTTACACCAACAAAGGCAGGGAAATACGATCTTATCTGTAATAAAAGATTCCTCTTCTTCAAGGACCATAGAGCAAAAGGGATGGAAGGCGTATTCGAAGTAATTGAATAAATCCAGATATTAACCTGCTGCCCCAATATGATTAGCAAACATATCCTATCATATCTTAGATATTCTCACGGATTATACAATATACTTATTGCATTCCTGTTTTTCTACCAGGGGTGGCTTGGTTTTACAATAAGAAGGCAAAGAAATGGAGGCAAACCCGCATCTAAAATAGCAGCAAAAAGACATTACAAATTTGGTCCAGGTGTGTCTATCATGGCAATATTAGGATTATTTGCCGGGGTCATCCTTGTATTGATAGATAAAAAAAATGTGTTTGAATATCCGCTGCATCTTTTTGTGGGACTTACTATAGCCTTTTTTATTCTTATCTCATACAGGATTTCAAAAAGGATTAAAGGAAAGAATTCACCTATGAGGACCCCCCATTTCATAGTCGGGGTAAGTATCCTTTCCCTCTATCTAATCGAATTAATTCTTGGACTGGGGATACTCTTTTAGATATATCCAGGAAGTCATGAAATTTCATGAAATCGCAAATCTTACTAATCCGTATTTTATAAAAATCATTAACAGATAAATATCCCTTCCGAGGCGCAATATTTGAGCGAATCCTGATAAATTCGTTATATTGACATATATATCCCTTTTCTATATAATTTCACCCTAAAAGGGTAAGATTATGGATTCTAATTCTTGTCAATCTGATAAAGAAAATAACTATAAAATAGCTTTGATAACTGGTGCCAGCAGGGGGCTTGGAGCAGCTATTGCTATCTGCCTTGCTAAAGCAGGATATGACATTTGGGCGAATTATCTCAGCAATCATGAGGCTGCAAGACGGGTGCAAGCGGAGATTAAAGATCTCGGTAGAGAATGTGTCCTCCTTCCGTTTGATGTCTGTGATGAAACGGGTTTAAATGAAGTATTGGAGCCGATGTTGGCGGAGGCTGTACCGAATGTCCTCGTGAATAATGCAGGACAGAATAAAGACACCCTTATGATGTGGATGACGCGTCAGGAGTGGCAGAGCATTACAGATGTAAACCTCCTCGGATTTTTTCTTGTTACAAAGGCAGTGCTGGTCGGGATGTTGAAACGGCGTTCAGGACGAATTATCAATATTGCTTCAACAGCCGGCCAAAGCGGACTACCTGGGCAGGTGAATTATTCGGCTGCAAAGGCTGGTTTAATCGGAGCCACAAAATCATTGGCAGCAGAGGTTCGTAAAAAAGGGGTTATAGTCAATTGTGTCGCCCCGGGCTTTATTGAAACGGATATGACAAAAAGCCTCCCTGTTGATAAAATACTGCCTTCAATCCCGGCAGGCCGTTTCGGAACT